>NZ_JBHWFG010000012.1:0-218252 GCF_042733745.1 Streptomyces sp. NPDC059696 | reverse complement strand
CCGGCCCAGGGAATTCGACCGCTCCTGAGCCGCCCCCCACACCCCCCCCCCGCCCGCCCCCCCCCACCAGGGGCGGCCGGGCCGTGCTCTGTCGCCACCATGGCCAGATAGCTCCGGTAGAGCCGGAGTATGGGACCGCTCGCGAGGATGAACAGCACGATGCCCGCAGCCTGACGGACGTGATCCCGGGCCGCGGAGCCCGCTGCGGCCGACTGGCCGTCAGCACCACTCATCATCCGACGAGGAGACCTGTCATGGCCGACGAGCGTGCCGACGACCGTATCTACCACGTGGTCCTCAACGACGAAGAGCAGTACTCGATCTGGCCGGCGGACCGCGACATCCCGGCCGGCTGGCGCGCGGCGGGGACCACGGGAAGCCGTGAGGAGTGCCTCACCCGCATCGGCGAGGTCTGGACGGACATGCGCCCGCTGAGCCTGCGCCGGCGCATGGAGCAGGCGAGCGCCTGACCCCCACCCCCACCGCCGTCGGCCTGCCGCTGGCGAGTCGGGCGCCACCGCGCCGCACCCCATCCACCGCTGACCACCCAGGAGTACCCATGAAGTCCGAGTCGGCACGGAACGGCTCGCTCGACGAGGCCATCACCGTCCATGAACTCGTCGCGAAGCAGGCGGCTCGGACGCCGGACGCGATCGCCGTCACCGACGGGTCACAGAGCCTCACCTACGCGGAACTGGCCGAGCGGTCGGGCCGGCTGGCCCACCTCCTGCGCGACCACGGAGTGGTCGCGGACTCCAGGGTCGGGATCTGCCTGGGCCGCGGTCTGGACCTGGTGACCGCAGTACTGGGCGTGTGGAAGGCGGGTGCGGCGTACGCGCCGCTGGACCCGGCCCAGCCGAGCGCCCGGCTGGCATGGCTGCTGCGGGATCTGGGAGCCGGTCTCGTCCTGACCGACGGGGCGACGGCGCCCACCGTCGAGCGCGCGGGGGTGCGCGCACTGGACCTGTCATCCGCCGACGCCCGCCGGGAGCCGGCCCGGCGCCCGGCCGACGGCCCGGCCGTCGAGGTGGACCCGGCCCAGGCGGCGTACGCCATCTACACCTCCGGATCCACCGGCCTGCCCAAGGGTGTGGTCATCACGCACGAAGGCATCGCCAACCGGGTCCGCTGGGCGGTGGACACGCATGAACTCGGCTCACGGGACCGGGTGCTGCAGAAGACGGCCGTCACCTTCGACGCCTCCTGCTGGGAGATCTTCGCCCCGCTCGTCAGCGGCGGCACGCTGGTGCTCGCCCCGGCCGGAGCCGAGCGCGACCCCGCCGCCCTCCTGCGGGCGGTGGCCGAGCACGACGTGACCGTCCTCCAGGTCGTCCCCTCGGTCCTCCAGGCACTCGCCGAGGAGTCCGGCTGGGAGCAGTGCACCGCGCTGCGGCTGCTGTTCTCGGCCGGTGAACCGCTGCACGCCGAACTGGCCCAGCGTGTCCTGGCCCGGCGGCCCGGCCTGACCGTCTGGAACACCTACGGCCCGACCGAGTGCGCCATCGACGTCACCGCGCACCGCTTCGACCCGGCCGTCACGACCGGCCCGGTGCCCATCGGCCGGCCCATCCCCGGCATGCGCGTGCTGGTCCTCGACGCGGCCGGCGCCCCCGCCGCCGTCGGCGCACCCGGCGAACTGCACGTCGGCGGTGTGGGCGTGGCCCGCGGCTACCTCGGCCGACCGGACCTCACCGCGGACCGCTTCGTGCCCGACCCCTACGGGAAGACCGGCGGCGCCCGCCTCTACCGCACCGGCGACAAGGTCCGCTGGAACCGCAACGGCTACCTGGAGTACCTCGGCCGGTTCGACGACCAGACCAAGGTGAACGGCGTCCGCCTCGAACCCGCCGAGATCGAGGCCGCGCTGGTCACCCACCCCGCTGTCAAGAGCGCCGTCGTCGTCCCCGTCAAAACCGACGACGGAGCCACCCGGCTCGCCGCCCATGTGCTGACGCACACCCCCGAAGTCCTCGGTCAGCTGCGGGACTTCCTGCGTGACCGGCTGCCCGAGACCCACATCCCGGCCGCCTTCATGGACGCGGGCGAGTTCCCGCTCACCGCGCACGGCAAGGTCGACCGCTCCGCGCTCGCCGCCCGGGGCCTGGAGGCCGGTACGGCCCGTACGGCGCCCCGCACCGACGCCGAGAAACTCGTCGCGGAGATGTGGGGGCAGCTGCTGAAGAGCGAGGACATCGGCGTCCACGACGACTTCTTCCAGCTCGGCGGCTCCTCGCTCCAGCTCACCCGGCTCGCCAACCAGCTGCGCGCCGCAGCCAAGCGGGACATCCCGCTGCGTGGCCTGCTGACGGCCACCACCGTCGAGGCGCAGGCCCTGCTGATCTCCCCCGAGCCCGCCGAGACGGCGGCTCCCACCGCGCAGCCGAAGGACCCCGACGGCATCCCGCCGGTCCCCCGCGGCACCACCCTGCCGGTCTCCTCGGGGCAGCGCCGGCTGTGGGCCCTGGACCGGATGAACCCGGGCAGCGCCGAGTGGGTGGCCGGTGTCTTCCTGCCGGTCGCACCGGAAGCGGACACCGACGCGGTACGCCGCGCACTGGACGCCCTGGTCGCCCGCCACGAGTCGCTGCGCACCCGGTACGTCACCGTGGACGGCGAGCCCCGTCAGCACATCGACAGCCCCGCCCCCGTGGCGCTGCGCGAGACGGACACCACCCGGGAGGGGCTCGCCGACCTGCTCGGCACCGCGCTCGGACACGGCTTCGACCTGGAGCGCGGACCACTGGTGCGGGCCACGCTGGTGCGCACCCTCGACGACGGGCAGCGGGTCCTGGTGCTGGCCGTGCACCACATCTGCAGCGACGGCTGGTCGACGCAGGTCCTCCAGCGGGACTTCCACGAGCTGCTCAACGCCGCCGTCACCGGCCGCGACCCGCTCCTGCCGCCGCTCGGTGTGCAGTACGCCGACTACGCCGACTGGCAGCGATCCCGGCTGACCGACGAGGTGATCGAGCGCGAACTCGCCTACTGGCGCGCCGCGTTGGACGGCTCCACCCCGGTGGCTCTGCCCACCGACCGGCCCCGGCCCGCCTCCCGCGACGGCCGTGGTTCGGTGGCGGCGTTCACCGTCGCGGCCCCCGTCGTGACGGCGCTCACCGACCTCGGCCGCAGCCGGGGCGCCACGCCGTTCATGACGCTGCTGACCGCCTACGCCACGCTGGTGGCCCGCCACACCGCACAGTGGGACCTGCCGGTCGGCACGCCCGTCGCCGGACGCGACCGGCCCGAACTCGAGGACGTCGTCGGCTTCTTCCTGAACAACGTGGTGCTGCGCTGCGGGCTGGACGCGGACCTCACCTTCGTCGAGGCGCTGGACCGCGTCCGTGACGCCTGCCGGGACGCCTTCGCCCACCAGGATCTGCCGTTCGACCTGCTCGTGGAGGACCTGGCTCCCGAGCGGGACCTGTCCAGGACGCCGCTCTACCAGGTCGCCTTCGACCTGCATGACCAGGAGTTCACCGGACGCGCCACGTCCCTGGAGGACACCGGCACCGTCGTGGACTCCTGGCGCCTGGCCCACACCGACCTCACCCTGCTGATGCGCCGGACCGCCGACGGCGGTATGGAGGGCGCCTTCGAGTACGCCACGGCGCTCTTCGAGCCCGCCACGATGGAGCGCCTGGCCGACCGGTTCCAGCACCTGCTGCGGGCGGCCGCGGACGCCCCGGCCACCCGGCTCGCCGACCTGCCCGTCGTGCCCGCGCGTGAGGCCGAGCTGCTGACGCTGTGGTCGGTGGGTGCGGGGCCGGTGGTGGAGCGGCCGGTGGTGGAGATGTTCGAGGAACAGGCCGCCCGGGTGCCGGAAACGGTGGCGGTGGCCTGCGGCGAAGCGTCCGTGTCCTATGCGCAGCTGGATGCCCGGGCCAACCAGCTGGCGCATCACCTGCGGGCACTGGGCGTGGGCCCGGAGTCCCTGGTCGGTGTGCTGCTGGAACGGGACATCGACCTGATGGTGGCGCTGTTGGCCGTGTGGAAGGCCGGCGCCGGCTACGTCCCGCTCGATCCCGCACTGCCCGGCACGCGCGTGACGGGCATGCTGACCGACGCCGGAGCCCGGGTGCTGATCACCCGGGACGCACCCGACGACGGCTTCGACGGCACACTCGTCGACCTCGACACCGACGCCGACGTGATCGCCGCTCGTGTCTCGACCCGCCCCGAAGGTCAGGTCGACGCCGACAGCGCCGCGTACGTGGTGTTCACCTCCGGCTCCACCGGCCGGCCCAAGGGAGTGGTGGTCTCCCACCGCAACCTCGGCAACCACGTCGGCTGGGCCGTGCGCGAACTGGCCTCGTGCGGCCAGGGCGGCGGCGCGGTGTTCTCCTCCGTCGCCTTCGACCTGGTCGTCCCCAACCTGTGGGCACCCCTGTGCGCGGGCCAGCGCGTCGCACTGCTGCCCCCCGCCTCCGGCCTGGACGAACTGGGCCCATGGCTCCTGCAGCAAGGCCCCTTCAGCTTCCTCAAGCTCACCCCCGGCCACCTGGAAGTCCTCTCCCACCAGGTCACCCCCGAACAAGCCACCCGCCTCGCGGGCGTCATCGTGGTGGCCGGTGAAGCACTCGCCGGCTCCCTGGGAGCACGCTGGGCGGGCTGGCTCGGCGAAGGCCGCCTGATCAACGAATACGGCCCCACCGAAGCCTCCGTCGGCACCACCATCCACCCCGTCCCGGCCGACGCCGAAGGCATCGTCCCCATCGGCCACCCCCTGCCCGGCATGCGCGTCCACATCCTCGACGCATCCCTGCAACCCGTACCCGTCGGCGCCCTGGGAGAGCTCTACGTCGGCGGCACCGGCGTCGCCCGCGGCTACATCGGCCGACCCGAACTGACCGCCCAGCGCTTCGTCCCCGACCCCTACGGCGAACCCGGCGCACGCCTCTACCGCACCGGCGACGTGGTGCGCTGGAACACAGCCGGAGCGGTGGAATTCCTCGGCCGCGCCGACGACCAGGTCAAGATCCGCGGCTACCGCGTCGAACCCGCCGAAGTAGCCGCAGTCCTCACCCAGTCGCCCATGGTGAGCGAAGCGGTCGTCATCGCCCGCACCGACGACGGCGAAACCCGCCTGGTCGGCTACATCGTTCCGGCCGACGGCCCCGGCACCGCACCCACCGACGACCTGGCCGCCCACCTCGCCGAGTCACTGCCCGACTACATGGTGCCCTCCGTCCTCGTCGAGCTCGACACCATGCCGCTGAACGCCAACGGCAAGATCGACCGCAAGGCCCTGCCCACCCCCACCCACGACACCGGACAGGCCGGGCGGGTCGCGCCGCGCAACGGCGTGGAGGAGCGGATCGCCGAGCTGTGGGAGGACGTCCTCGGCACAGCCGAGTTCGGCGTCCACGACAGCTTCTTCAAGGTCGGCGGCAACTCCATCCTCGCCATCCGCCTGATCGCCGCCCTGCGCGGCGAGTACGAGATCGACCTCCCGGTCCGTGCCCTCTTCGAAGGGCCGACCGTCGCCGCGCTCGCCGACTCGGTCGAGACCTGCATCAGAACCGAAATCGACATGATGTCCGACCGAGACGTGGCGGACTCGATGCTGCCGAAGGAGCAGAACCGATGAGCAACGGGGGCCACGAATCCAAGGCCGTTCCTTCCGCGGCGGGAACCGACCGTGAGGAACTGCTGCGCCGGCGACTGGCCGGCCGCCGGACGGGCGGCCGCCGCTCGGTGATCCCGAAGGCCGACCGCGGCGCGCCCCTGCCGCTGGCCGCCGGGCAGCAGCAGATGTGGTTCCTCAGCCGGCTCGACCCGGACAGCACCGAGTACCTGATTCCCCTCGTGGTGCGCCTGCGCGGCGCGCTGGACGTCTCCGCGCTGGAGCGTGCCCTGGGCGAGATCAGCGCACGGCACGAGATCCTGCGTACCCGTTACGCGATGACGCCGGACGGACAGCCGGTCCAGATCGTCGACGCGCCCGCCGAGTCGACCGCGGTCCTGACGGTGGAGCAGGTACCCGGCGGTACTGCCGCCGAGCGTGAGCGCCGGCTGACCGGGCTGGTCGCGGCGCACACGGCGGCCCCGTTCGACCTGGAGACCGAGTGGCCGTTGCGGGCCCGGGCGTTCCGCCTCACCGAGAACGACCACGTCCTGTGCCTGGTCTTCCACCACATCGCCTGCGACGCCTGGTCCACCCGCATCCTGCTGACCGAGATCAGCGCCCTGTACGGCGCCTTCACGGCCGGACGTCCGTCCCCGCTGGAGCCGCTGCCGGTGCAGTACGCGGACTTCGCGGCCTGGCAGCGCGAGCAGCTGTCCGGCGAGGGTCTTCAGCGGCAGCTCGCGCACTGGCGCACGGCGCTCGACGGCGCGGCCCCCACCGAACTGCCCACGGACCGGCCCCGCCCGGCGACGCGCAGCTACGCGGGTGCCGAGGTGTTCTTCGACTTCCCCGCCGAGCTGCCTCAGGCGGTGCGCGAACTCGCCGCCGCGCAGGAGACGACTCCGTTCACGGTCATGATGGCCGCCTTCCAGGCGGTCCTCGCCCGCAGCACCGGACAGAGCGACATCTCCGTCGGCACGGTCGTCTCCGGCCGCGCGCGTCCGGAGCTCCAGTCGCTGATCGGCTACGGCATCAACAGCCTGGTCCTGCGCGGGCACTGGGACGAGGACACCGACCCCGCCTTCACCGACCTGCTCGACCGCACGCGCCGCACGGTCCTGGACGCCTTCGACCACCAGGACGTGCCGTTCGCCCAGCTCGTGGACGAGCTCCAGCCGGAGCGCGACCTGTCGCGTACGCCGCTGTACCAGATCGCGTTCACGATGCACGAGTCCCGGCTGGACGCCGTCGACCTGCCGGGTCTGCGCGTCGAGCCGTACTCCGGCGGCGCACCCGTGGCCAAGTGCGACCTGACGCTGCAGGTCGAGGAGTCGACCGACGGCTCGTTCCACGGGCGCGTCGAGTACGCGAGCGCCCTGTTCGACCGGGAGACCGCACAGCGCACGGCCCGCCACTTCCTGCAGCTCCTCCAGAGCGCCGTGGCCGCCCCGGCGACTCCGATATCCCGGCTGAGCATGCTCGACCCGGCCGAACAGGCCATCGTCAGCGGAAGTCTCGACGGGCACCGTCCGTCGGCCGCGGTGGAGCGGTGTGTGCACGAGATCTTCGCGGAGCGTGCCGCGGCGACGCCGGACGCGGTCGCGGTGATCGCGGGCGGGGTGGAGCTGACCTACGCCGAGCTGGACCAGCGGGCCAACCAGCTCGCCCATCACCTGCGTTCACTGGGTGTGGGCCCGGAGTCGCTGGTGGGTGTGTGCCTGGAGCGCGGGCCCGACCTGATGCCGACCCTGCTGGGCGTGCTGAAGGCGGGCGCCGGATATCTGCCCCTGGACCCGGCCAACCCGGCGGACCGGTTCGGGTTCGTGCTGGCGGACGCGGGTGCGCGCGTGGTGGTCACCTCCGGCGAGCTGGTCACGGTCCTGGACGGGGTCTTCGACGGTGAGCTGGTCGTGCTGGACCGGGACGCGGAGACGATCGCCTCCCAGCAGCGGACCGCGCCCGAGACGTCGGTGGCCCCGGACAACATCGTCTACGTCATCTACACCTCCGGCTCCACCGGCCGCCCCAAGGGCGTCACGCTCGCCCACACCCAGGTGGTGCGACTGCTGGAGACAGCCCAGGAGCACTACGGCTTCGACGAGCACGACGTGTGGACGATGTTCCACTCCTACGCCTTCGACGTGTCGGTGTTCGAGATGTGGGGTGCGCTGTTCCACGGCGGGACCCTGGTCGTGGTCGAGCGGGAGGTGACACGCTCCCCGGAGGACTTCCTGGACCTGCTGGTCGAGCACGAGGTCACGGTGCTCTCGCAGACGCCGACGGCGTTCCGTTCCCTGGTGGCGGCCGCGGGCCAGGACGACCCGCGTATCGGGCGGTTGGCCCTGCGTGCGGTGATCTTCGCGGGTGAGAAGCTGGAGGTCGGCGAGCTGCGTCCGTGGACGGACCGGCTGGGCCTCGACGCCCCGCACCTGGTGAACATGTACGGCATCACCGAGACCACCGTCCACACCACCTACTACCGCATCAGCGACGAGGACTTCGATCCCGCTGCCGCCAACCGCGTCGGCTACCCCCTCAGCGACCTGCGTGTCTACCTGCTGGACCGCTTCGGTGAACTGGTGCCGGTCGGTGTCCCCGGTGAGATCTACGTCGGTGGTCCCGGGGTGGCCCGCGGCTACCTCAACCGGCCCGAACTCACCGCCGAACGCTTCGTTCCCGACCCCTTCGGCCCCGCCGGCTCACGCCTCTACCGCAGCGGCGACCTCGCCCGCCGCCGCCCCGACGGAAGCCTGGAGTTCCTGGGACGCGCCGACGACCAGGTCAAGGTCCGCGGCTACCGCATCGAACCCGGCGAGATCAGCGCCCGACTGTCCGAGCATCCGGCCGTGCGCGAAGCGGTCGTCGTCGTCCGCGACGAGCGCCTCGTGGCCTACCTCGTCGTCGACGGCGCACTGCCCTCCACCGCCGAGCTGCGCGCCTTTGTGGCGGGCGCGCTGCCGGAGTACATGGTGCCGGCGGCCTTCGTCGAGCTGGAGCGCATCCCGCTCACGGTCAACGGCAAGCTGGACCGCCGCGCCCTGCCCGAGCCCGACGCCTCCGTCGAGACCGGTCGCACCTTCGTCGCTCCTCGCACTCCCACCGAGGAGCGCGTGGCGGAGGTCTGGCAGGACGTGCTCGGCGTCGAGCGCGTCGGTGTCGAGGACGGCTTCTTCGAACTGGGCGGGGACTCGATCCGCGCCGTCGCCCTGGTGGGCGCCCTGCGAGCGGCCGGATTCGACGTGGCCGTCCGCGACGTCTTCGAGCACCGCACGGTCGCCGGCCTCGGTGAACTGATCACCGGCCTGCCCGCTCCGCAGCCCGAGCAGTTGTCCGTCGAGCCCTTCTCCCTCATCGGCGAGGAGGACCGGGCCGGGCTCCCGCAGGACGCCGTGGACGCCTACCCGCTGTCCCAGGTCCAGCTCGGCATGATCGCCGAGCAGTTCGCCGACGACCGCCGGAACAACTACCACAACGTCAGCCTCTTCAGGGTCCGCGACGGTCGTCCCTTCGACGCCGAGGCCCTGCGTGAGGCTGTCGGCATCCTCGTGCAGCGGCACGAGGTGCTGCGCAGCTCCGTGCACCTCGACGGGTTCACGGTGCCGTTGCAGATCGTCCGCCGGGCCGCGCAGGCCCCGGTGTCCGTGCACGACCTGCGCAGGGTGGAGGACGCCGACGCGCGCGAGCAGGCGCTGCGGAGCTTCGTCGCCACGGAGCGCCGGCAGGTGTTCGACCTGACGACGGCCCCGCTGCTGCGCGTGTCCGCGCACCTGGAGAGCGACGAGGCCTGGTGGCTCGGTATCACGGAGTCCCATGTCCTCCTGGAGGGCTGGAGCGTGAACACGCTCTACAGCGAACTGCTGGAGGTCTACGGCTCGCTGCGTGACGGCGCCCGCCCGGCACCCCACCAGGCGCCTCCCGTACGATTCGCCGACGCCATCGCCGCGGAACTGCGGGCGCTGGAGTCGAAGGAGGACCGCGCGTACTGGCGTGACGTGGTCGCCGAGCACACCAAGTTCGTCCTCCCGGCGGGATGGCACGGGGACCTGTCCGCCCCGGCCGAACCCGTGGGTACGGCGTTCCGCATGAACGACCTCCAGCCGGGTCTGCGCGCGCTGGCTTCGGCGGCCCAGGCCTCGATGAAGAGCGTGCTGCTGGCGGCGCACCTGAAGGTGATGAGCCAGCTCACCGACGAGGACGCCTTCCACACCGGCGTCGTCCACCACACCCGTCCGGAGGCCCCGGGCGCCGACCGGGTCCTCGGCATGCACCTCAACACCCTGCCGTTCCCGGCCGACCGGTCGGCCCGCACCTGGCGCGAGCTGGTCCAGCAGGTCTTCGCCCGGGAGATGGCCAACTGGTCCCACCGCCACTTCCCGATGCCGGCGATCCAGCGCGAGGCCGGCGGCGGCAGCCGGCTCGTCGACGTCTTCTTCAACTACCTCGACTTCCACCAGGTCGACGGTGAACTGGTCGACGAGGCGGCGGAGATGGGAGAGAACCCGAACGAGTTCTCCCTTGCCGTGACGGCGATCAGCGGCGTGCTCGGCGTGCGCGGCGACTCGCACGTCATCAGCCACGCCAACGTCGAGCGCCTGGTCGCGATGTACCGGGCGGTGCTGGAGTCGATGGCCGCGGATGCCGAGGGTGACGCGCGTGCGGTGTACCTGCCCGCCGGTGAGCGGGAGGCGCTGCTCGGTGCGGTGTCGTCCGTGCCCAGCGCCGCGGTGATGCGGTGCGTGCACGAGATCTTCGCGGAGCGTGCCGCGGCGACGCCGGACGCGGTCGCGGTGATCGCGGGCGGGGTGGAGCTGACCTACGCCGAGCTGGACGCGCGGGCCAACCAGCTCGCGCACCACCTGCGTTCACTGGGTGTGGGCCCGGAGTCCCTGGTGGGTGTGTGCCTGGAGCGCGGCCCCGACCTGATGCCGACCCTGCTGGGCGTGCTGAAGGCGGGCGCCGGATACCTGCCCCTGGACCCGGCCAACCCGGCGGACCGGCTCGGATTCGTACTCGCGGACGCCGGTGCACGCGTGGTGGTCACCTCCGGCGAGCTGGTCACGGCCCTGGACGAGGTCTTCGACGGTGAACTGGTCGTGCTGGACCGGGACGCGGAGACGATCGCCTCCCAGCCGCGGACCGCGCCCGAGACGGCGGTGGCCCCGGGCAACATCGTCTACGTCATCTACACCTCCGGCTCCACCGGCCGCCCCAAGGGCGTCACGCTGGCGCACGCGCAGGTGGTGCGGCTCCTCGACACGATGCAGGAGCACTACGGCTTCGACGAGCACGACGTGTGGACGCTGTTCCACTCCTACGCCTTCGACGTGTCGGTGTTCGAGATGTGGGGGGCGCTGCTGCACGGCGGAACCCTGGTCGTGGTCGAGCGGGAGGTGACACGCTCCCCGGAGGAGTTCCTGGAGCTGCTCGTCGAGCGCGAGGTCACGGTCCTGGCGCAGACCCCGACCGCCTTCCGGTCGCTGGTGGCAGCGGCAGGTCAGGGCGATCCCCGAAGTGGACGGTTGGCCCTGCGTGCGGTCGTCCTCGCGGGTGAGAAGCTGGAGGTCGGTGAGCTGCGTCCGTGGACGGACCGGCTGGGCCTCGACACCCCGCACCTGGTGAACATGTACGGGCCGACGGAGACGACGGTCTACTGCACCTACCACCGGCTCACTCCGCGCGACCTCGTACCGGGAGCGGTCGCACCGATCGGACGCCCCCTCAGCGACACCACCATGCACCTGCTCGACCAGTTCGGCGAACTCGTCCCCATGGGCGCACCCGGCGAGATCCACGTCGGAGGACCCGGCGTCGCCCGCGGCTACCTCGGCCGACCCGAACTGACCGCCGAACGCTTCATACCCGACCCCTTCGGCCCGCCCGGCGCACGCCTCTACCGCACCGGAGACCTCGCCCGACGCCGCCAGGACGGCAGCCTCGAATTCATCGGACGCACCGACGACCAGGTCAAACTGCACGGCTACCGCATCGAACCCGGCGAGATCAGCGCCCGCCTGGCCACCCACCCCGCCATCCGCGAAGCAGTCGTCATCGTCGGCGACGAACGACTGATCGCCTACGTCGTCCCCGACGGCGAACTGCCCGCCACCACCGAACTGCGCACCTTCGTCGCCCAGGAACTGCCCGAGTACATGGTCCCGGCCGCCTTCGTCGAGCTGGAGCGCATCCCGCTCACCGTCAACGGCAAACTCGACCGCCGCGCCCTGCCCGCACCCGACGCCTCCGTCGAGACCGGTCAGCCCTTCGTCGCTCCTCGCACTCCCACCGAGGAGCGCGTGGCGGAGGTCTGGCAGGACGTGCTCGGCGTCGAGCGCGTCGGTGTCGAGGACGGCTTCTTCGACCTGGGCGGTGACTCGATCCGCGCCGTCGCCCTGGTGGGCGCCCTGCGAGCGGCCGGATTCGACGTGGCCGTCCGCGACGTCTTCGAGCACCGCACGGTCGCGGGTCTCACCGAGCTGATCACCGGACGCCCCGCGGTGACGGACGCCGACCGGCGCGTCCAGCCGTTCGCACTGATCGGTGACCAGGACCGGGCCAAGCTCCCCGAAGGCGTCGTCGACGCCTACCCGCTGTCCCAGGTCCAGCTCGGCATGGTCGTCGAGATGCTCGTCGACGACAGCCGGAACAACTACCACAACGTCAGCGGCTTCCGGATCCGTGACGACCAGCCCTTCGACGCCGACGCGCTGCGGAAGGCCCTGCAGCTCGTCGCCGGGCGGCACGACATCCTGCGTACGGCGTTCGACATGCACACCTACGCCGTGCCGATGCAGGTCGTGTACGCCGAGGCCGACGTTCCGCTGGCCGTGCACGACCTGCGGCGGCTGGACGAGGACGCGCGCCGACAGGTGCTGCGGGACTTCGTGGCGACCGAGCGGGACACCGTGTTCGACCTGACCGCGGCGCCGCTGCTGCGGGCCGCCGTCCACGTGGAGGACGACGCCGGCTGGCGGCTGTCCTTCACCCAGACCCACGCCATCACCGAGGGCTGGAGCCAGCACGCGCTGCTGACCGAGGTGGTCTCCTGCTACCGGCGGCTGCGGGACGGTCTGGAGCCCGAGCCGTACGAGGCCCCCGCCGTGCGCTTCGCCGACTTCGTGGCCGGCGAGCTGGAGTCCCTGGCCTCCGCCGAGGACCGCGCCTACTGGCAGGGCATCTGCGAGGAGTACACGCCGCTGTCGCTTCCGGGCACCCTGTCCCCGGCCGGCGAACCGGACACGGACTACACGGTCGTCGTGCCCCTGCGGGACCTGGAGGCGCAGCTGCGCGCGTTCGCCACCCGGTCCAAGGTGTCGCTGAAGAGCGTGCTGCTCGCCGCGCACGTGAAGGTGATGAGCCAGCTCACCGACGAGGAAGCGTTCCACACCGGACTGGTCTGCGACGCGCGCCCCGAGGCGCTGGGCGCCGACCGGGTGCCGGGCATGTACCTCAACACCCTCCCGTTCGCCGTGGACCGCGGCGCACGCACCTGGCGCGAGCTGGTCCGGCAGGTCTTCGCCCGTGAGGTCGAGCTCTGGCCGCACCGGCGCCATCCGCTGCCCGAGATCCAGCGGCAGGCCGGGGGCGGGCGGCTCCTTGACGTGATGTTCAACTACCTGAACTTCACGGGTGCCGTCGACACCGACGTCGTCGACGTCGACGCGGGTCTGGGCGCCGGCTCGATGGAGTTCTCGCTCGCCGTGACCACGGCGGCCGAGGGTCTGGTCCTGAAGACCGGCACCCAGCACTTCAGCCGGGCCGACGGCGAGCGGCTGGCCGCGATGTACCGGGCGGTGCTGGAGTCGATGGCGGCGGACGACGAGGCCGACGCGGTCGTGCCGAGGCTGCCCGCCGGGGAGCTGGAACGGATCCTCGGCACCTGGAACGACACGGGTGCGGAGCAGGTCGACGCCTGCCTGCACGAGCTGTTCGAGCAGCAGGTCGAGGTGACGCCCGACGCCGTGGCCGTGGTCTGTGAGGAGGTCGAGCTCACCTACGCCCAGCTCAACGCGCGGGCCAACCGGCTCGCCCACCACCTGCGGGGCACGGGTGTGCTTCCGGGCACCCTGGTCGGCGTGTGCGTGGAGCGGTCGGTCGAGCTGCTCGTCACCGTGCTCGCGGTGTTCAAGTCGGGCGGCGTGTACGTGCCGTTGGACCCGGACTACCCCGCCGAGCGGATCTCCCACATGGTCCGCGACGCCAAGGTCGCCGTCCTGGTCACCCGCGACGCACTGCTTCCGCTGGTCGAGGGCAGCGGCGCCACCGAGGTACTGCTGGACGACGAGGACCGCTGGAGCGGTCGCAGCGAACGGAACCCGGAGCCCGTCACCGGCCCGGACGACGCCGCCTACCTCATCTACACCTCCGGCTCGACCGGCCGTCCCAAGGGCGTGCTCTGCGACCACCGCGGCCTGGTCAACCGGCTCGACTGGACGCAGCGCACCTATCTGCGGCTGACCGCCGCCGATGTGGTGCTGCAGAAGATCCCTATCGGCTTCGACCCGTCACTGGCGGAGATCTTCGGCCCGCTGATGGCCGGCGCCCGGATCGCGGTGGCCCGGCCCGGCGGTCACCGGGACCCCGGCTACCTGCGGGCGGCGATCGCCCGGTACGGCGTCACGAACCTGCACTTCGTGCCGTCGATGCTGGCCGCCGTCCTCGCCGTGGACGACCTGTCCGAGCTGCGCTCCCTGCGGATCGTCGTGTCCGGTGGCGAGGACCTCCCCGTCGCCCTCGCGAAGGAGTTCACCACCCGTCTGACGTGGGCGGAACTGCACAACCAGTACGGTCCGTGCGAGGCCGCGGTCGACGTCACGGCGTGGCACTGCGCACCCGACAGACTGGACGGGCTGCACCGTGTGCCGCTCGGCTCACCGATGCAGAACGTCACGGTCCACGTCCTGGACGCCGGTATGCACCCGGTCCCGGTCGGCGCCCCCGGCGAGCTGTACATCGGCGGTGTCAACCTGGCCTTCGGCTATCTGAACCGGCCCGACCTGACGGCGCGTTCCTTCGTGCCGGACCCGTTCGGCCCGGCGGGCGCCCGGCTCTACCGGACCGGCGACCGGGCGCGGTGGCGGGCCGACGGCACCGTCGAGTTCCTGGGCCGCACCGACGACCAGGTCAAGATCCGCGGCGCACGGGTGGAACCCGGCGAGACCGAGGCGGCGCTGAGCGCCCTGCCCGAGGTGTCGAGCGCCGTCGTCGTGGTGCGCGAGGACAGCGCGGGCCTGCCCCGGCTGGTCGCCTACGTCGTGCCGGCCCCGGGACGGTCGGCCGACCCGGCCGAGCTGCGCGCCCGGCTCTCCAACGAGCTGCCCGAGGCGCTGCTGCCGTCGGCCTATGTGCGGCTGGACGCCATGCCGCTGGGCGCGAACGGCAAGGCCGACCGGCGTGCCCTTCCCGCTCCCGGCGTGGACGCCTTCGCGGCCGGCGAGTACGTGGCTCCGCGCTCCTGGCTGGAGGCCCGCGTGGCGGCCGTCTGGAGCGAGGTGCTCGACCTCGACCGGGTGGGTGTCGAGGACGGCTTCTTCGAGCTGGGCGGCGACTCCATCCGCGCCGTCGCCCTGGCGGGCGCACTGCGCGGTGCCGGCTTCGAGGTCGGTGTGCAGGAGGTCTTCGAGCACCGCACGGTCGCGCAGCTGGCCGTGATGCTGGCGGGCCGTGCCCCGGCCGGCGGGCCGGTCGCGGACGAGAACGCCGTACAGCCGTTCGCGCTGCTGCCGGAGACGGACCGGGCGCGGCTGCCCGAGGACGCGGTCGACGCCTACCCGCTGACGCAGGCGCAGCTGGGCATGGCGGCCGAACTGCTCTCCGGGGACGGCCGGAACAACTACCACAACGTCACGATGGTCCGGGTCCGGGACGACGGCCCGTTCTCCGCCGAGGCGCTGCGCTCCGCCGTGGCGCTGCTGGTGGAGCGGCACGAGGTGCTGCGGACGTCGGTGCACCTGTCGGGCCACTCGGTGCCGCTGCAGATCGTCCACCGCACGGCCGAGGTGCCGGTCGGCTGGGCGGACCTGCGCGGGACGACGGACCGCGCGAGCGGCGAGCAGCGGCTCGTCGACCACGCGGCCCACGAGCGCGCCACACTGTTCGACCTGTCCCGGCCGCCGTTGCTGCGGGTCTTCGCCCATCTGGAGAGCGACGACGCGTGGTGGCTGACGCTCACCCAGTCGCACGTCATCCTGGAGGGCTGGAGCCACCACTCCCTGCAGACGGAGCTGCTGGACTGCTACCGGATGCTCCGGGACGGCCGCGAACCGGAGCCCTATCAGGCGCCCGCCGTGCGTTTCGCGGACTGCGTGGCCGGTGAACTGGAGTCCCTGGCCTCGGCCGAGGACCGTGCCTACTGGGAGCGGGTCGCCCTCGACCACCGCCCGTTCGCGCTGCCGGACGACTGGGCCGACACCTCGGGCCGTCCGCAGGAGGTGTACAGCGTCCGCGTCCCGGTCGACGATCTCGCCGACCGGCTGCGGGCCCTGGCCGCCGACGCGCGGGTCCCGGTGAAGAGCGTGCTGCTGGCGGCGCACCTGAAGGTGATGAGCCAGCTCACCGAGGACGACACCTTCCACACGGGCGTGGTCTTCCACACCCGTCCGGAGGCCCCGGGCGCCGACCGGGTCCTCGGCATGCACCTCAACACCCTGCCGTTCCCGGCCGGCCGGTCCGCCCGGACCTGGCGGGAGGCGGTGCGCGAGGTGCTCGCCACGGAACTGGCGGGCTGGCGTCACCGGCGGTACCCGATGCCGGAGATCCAGCGCCAGTGGGGCGGTGGCCGCCGCCTGGTCGACGCCTACTTCAACTACGTCGACTTCCACCAGGTCGACACGGACGTCGTCGACACCGGGACCGGCATCAGCGACGCCCCCAACGAGTTCGAGCTGTCCGTGCACAGCCACGGCACCCACCACCTGACCCTGGCCACGCACACGCATGCCGTCAGCCGTGCCAACGGCGACCGGCTGGCAGGGATGTACCGGGCGGTGCTGGAGTCGATGGCCGCGGATGCCGAGGGTGACGCGCGTGCGGTGTACCTGCCCGCCGGTGAACGTGAGGCGCTGCTCGGTGCGGTGTCGTCCGTGCCCAGCGCCGCGGTGGAGCGGTGCGTGCACGAGATCTTCGCGGAGCGTGCCGCGGCGACACCGGACGCGGTCGCCGTGATCGCGGGCGGGGTGGAGCTGACCTACGCCGAGCTGGACCAGCGGGCCAACCAGCTCGCGCACCACCTGCGTGCACTGGGCGTGGGCCCGGAGTCCCTGGTGGGTGTGTGCCTGGAGCGCGGCCCCGACCTGATGCCGACCCTGCTGGGCGTGCTGAAGGCGGGCGCCGGATACCTGCCCCTGGACCCGGCCAACCCGGCGGACCGGCTCGGATTCGTACTCGCGGACGCGAAGGCGCGGGTCGTGGTGACCTCCGGCGGCCTCGGTCCGGTGCTCGAGGACGTGTACGACGGTGAACTGGTCGCACTGGACCGGGACGCGGAGACGATCGCCTCCCAGCCGCGGACCGCTCCCGAGACGGCGGTGGCCCCGGGCAACATCGTCTACGTCATCTACACCTCCGGCTCCACGGGCCGCCCCAAGGGCGTCACGCTGGCGCACGCGCAGGTGGTGCGGCTGCTCGACACGATGCAGGAGCACTACGGCTTCGACGAGCACGACGTGTGGACGCTGTTCCACTCCTACGCCTTCGACGTGTCGGTGTTCGAGATGTGGGGTGCGCTGCTGCACGGCGGAACCCTGGTCGTGGTCGAGCGGGAGGTGACGCGTTCACCGGAGGAGTTCCTGGAGCTGCTCGTCGAGCGCGAGGTCACGGTCCTGGCGCAGACCCCGACCGCCTTCCGGTCGCTGATCACCACGGCGACCGCGCCGGGCGAGAAGCGGCTCAAGCAGCTGTCGCTGCGCGCGGTGGTCCTGGCCGGCGAGAAGCTGGAAGTGGCCGACGTACGCCCGTGGACCGAACGGCTCGGACTCGGCCGTACCGCGCTGGTGAACATGTACGGGCCGACGGAGACGACGGTCTACTGCACCTACCACCGGCTCACTCCGCGCGACGTCGTACCGGGAGCGGTCGCACCGATCGGACGCCCCCTCAGCGACACCACCATGCACCTGCTCGACCAGTTCGGCGAACTCGTCCCCATGGGCGCACCCGGCGAGATCCACGTCGGAGGACCCGGCGTCGCCCGCGGCTACCTCGGCCGGCCGGAACTGACCGCCGAACGCTTCATACCCGACCCCTTCGGCCCGCCCGGCGCACGCCTCTACCGCACCGGAGACCTCGCCCGACGCCGCCAGGACGGCAGCCTCGAATTCATCGGACGCACCGACGACCAGGTCAAACTGCACGGCTACCGCATCGAACCCGGCGAGATCAGCGCCCGCCTGGCCACCCACCCCGCCATCCGCGAAGCAGTCGTCATCGTCGGAGACGAACGACTGATCGCCTACGTCGTCCCCGACGGCGAACTGCCCGCCACCACCGAACTGCGCGCCTTCGTCGCCCAGGAACTGCCCGAATACATGGTCCCGGCCGCCTTCGTCGAGCTGGAGCGCATCCCGCTCACCGTCAACGGCAAGCTCGACCGCCGCGCCCTGCCCGCACCCGACGCCTCCGCGATCAGCACCGGGCGCGGCCATGTCGCCCCGCGCACCCCGCTGGAGGAACGGGTCGCCGCGATCTGGCAGACGACCCTGGGCGTGGAACGGGTCGGCGTCGAGGACGGCTTCTACGAGCTGGGCGGCGACTCCATTCGCGCCGTGATGCTGGTGGGTGCCCTGCGGGAGGCCGGGTACGACGTCACCGTCCGCGAGACCCTGGAGGCGCAGACGCTCGGCGCACTGTGCGAGCGGCTGTCGGGCCGGCCGGCCGACGGCGGCCCCCTCACCTCGGCGGCGGTCGAACCGTTCGCCCTGATCGGGGACGCCGACCGGGCACTGCTGCCCGAGGGCCTGACCGACGCCTACCCGATGATGCAGAACCAGATCGGCATGCTGGTGGAGATGCTGGGTGCCGGTGATCGGCTCAACTACCACCTCGTGACGTCCCTGCGGGTCCGGGACGGCCGGCCGGTGGTGGAGGAGGCCATGCGGTCCGCGGTGGCGGAACTGCTGCGCAGGCACGATGTGCTGCGCACCTCACTGGAGCTGGACCGCTACTCGGTGCCCATGCAGCTGGTGCACGCCGACGTGCCCACGCCCGTGCGGTTCTTCGACCTGAGCGACCGCAGCGAGAGCGAACAGGAGCATGTGCTGCGGGAGTTCGTCGCCGAGGAGAACGCGACGGCGTTCGACCACGCGGCCGGGCCCCTGGTGCGTATCGCGATCCACCAGTGCGCCGACGGGAGCTGGCAGTTCACCATCGCGCAGTCCCATGTGATCCTCGAGGGCTGGAGCTTCAGCGGGCTGCTGACCGAACTGCTGGAGATCTACCGTGCCCACGCCGACGGCCGTGATCCGGAGCGGCTGCCCGCCCCGGCCATACGGTTCGCCGACACCGTCGCCGCGGAACTGTCCGCGCTGTCGTCGGACCGGCACCGCGACCACTGGCGTTCCGTCGTCGTCGGCCGGGAGAAGTTCACCATGCCCGAGGGCTGGGGCGACGCCGGAGACACCGATCCGGAGAAGTACAAGCTGGAGGTCGGTTTCGACGACCTGACGGACGGGCTGCAGCGTCTCGCGGCGGCTGCGAAGGTGTCGCTGAAGAGCGTGCTGCACACCGCGCACCTGAAGGTGATGAGCCAGCTCACCCGTGAGGAGGAGTTCTTCACCGGCCTGGTCGCGCATGTCCGGCCCGAGGCGGTGGGCGCCGAGCGGGTGTACGGGATGTACCTCAACATCCTTCCCTTCGCGGTCGCTCGCACGGCCGGGACGTGGCAGGAGATGGTGCAGGACGTGTTCCGGCAGGAACTCGGCATGTGGGAGCACCGCAACTTCCCGATGCCCGCCGTCCAGCAGGAGTTCGGCAACGGCAGCAAGCTCGTCGACGTGTACTTCAGCTACCAGGACTTCAGCGGTAGCGACACCAGCATGATCGACGCCTCCGCCAGCACGGGGAACAGCACCAACGAGTTCGGCTTCTCGGTGTCGACGTCCCCCGGCCGCATCAACCTGCGGGCCGACTCGCGCACCCTCAGCCGTGCGCACGCGGCCCGGCTGGCCGGCATGTACCGCGCCGTCCTCGAGGCGATGGCCGCCGACCCGAACGGCGACGCCCGGCTCGTCCTCCTGCCGGAGGAGGAGACGAAGACGCTCACCGACTGGTCGGTGGGTGCGGGGCCGGTGGTGGAGCGGCCGGTGGTGGAGATGTTCGAGGAACAGGCCGCCCGGGTGCCGGAAACGGTGGCGGTGGCCTGCGGCGAAGCGTCCGTGTCGTATGCGCAGCTGGATGCCCGGGCCAACCGCCTGGCGCATCACCTGCGGGCACTGGGCGTGGGCCCGGAGTCGCTGGTCGGTGTGCTGCTGGAACGGGACATCGACCTGATGGTGGCGCTGTTGGCCGTGTGGAAGGCCGGCGCCGGCTACGTCCCGCTCGATCCGGCACTGCCCGGCACGCGCGTGGCGGGCATGCTCGCCGACGCTGGAGCCCGGGCGCTGATCACCCGGGACGCACCCGACGACGGCTTCGACGGCACCGTCGTCGACCTCGACACCGACGCCGCTGTGATCGCGGCCCGTGCCTCGACCCGCCCCGAAGGTCAGGTCGACGCCGACAGCGCCGCGTATGTGGTGTTCACCTCCGGCTCCACCGGCCGGCCCAAGGGAGTGGTGGTCTCCCACCGCAACCTCGGCAACCACGTGGGCTGGGCCGTGCGCGAACTGGCCTCGTGCGGCCAGGGCGGCGGCGCGGTGTTCTCCTCCGTCGCCTTCGACCTGGTCGTGCCCAACCTGTGGGCACCCCTGTGCGCGGGCCAGCGCGTCGCACTGCTGCCCGCCACCTCCGGCCTGGACGAACTGGGCCCATGGCTCCTGCAGCAAGGCCCCTTCAGCTTCCTCAAGCTCACCCCCGGCCACCTGGAAGTCCTCTCCCACCAGGTCACCCCCGAACAAGCCACCCGCCTCGCGGGCGTGATCGTGGTGGCCGGTGAAGCACTCGCCGGCTCCCTGGGAGCACGCTGGGCAGGCTGGCTCGGCGAAGGCCGCCTGATCAACGAATACGGGCCCACCGAAGCCTCCGTCGGCACCACCATCCACCCCGTCCCGGCCGACGCCGAAGGCATCGTGCCCATCGGCCACCCCCTGCCCGGCATGCGCGTCCACATCCTCGACGCAGCCATGCAACCCGTACCCGTCGGCGCCCTGGGAGAGCTCTACGTCGGTGGTGTCGGTGTGGCCCGCGGCTATGTGAACCGGCCCGAGCTGACCGCGGAACGGTTCGTGCCGGACCCGTTCGCCGAAGCGGGCGGGCGTCTGTACCGCACCGGCGACGTGGTGCGCTGGAACACAGCCGGAGCGGTGGAATTCCTCGGCCGCGCCGACGACCAGGTCAAGATCCGCGGCTACCGCGTCGAACCCGCCGAAGTAGCCGCAGTCCTCACCCAGTCGCCCCTGGTGGCAGAAGCCGCCGTCATCGCCCGCACCGACGACGGCGAAACCCGCCTGGTCGGCTACATCGTTCCGGCCGACGGCCCCGGCACCGCACCCACCGACGAACTGAGCACATACCTCGCCGAGTCACTGCCCGACTACATGGTGCCCTCCGTCTTCGTCGAACTCGACACCATGCCGCTGAACGCCAACGGCAAGGTCGACCGCAAGGCCCTGCCCACCCCCACCCACGACACCGGACAGTCGCAGCACGTGGCACCTGGCACGCCCACCGAGCGCAAGCTCGCGGACATCTGGAGCGAGGTCCTCGGCAAGGAGCGGATCAGCGCGACGGACAGCTTCTTCGAGCTGGGCGGACACTCGATCCTGGTCATCCAGGTCATCGCGGCCGCCCGCCGGGAAGGGCTCCCGCTGTCGCTGTTCATGCACTACCAGGCTCAGGATCTGGCGGAGCTCGCCGCACTGGTCGACGCGGCCGCCGTGCCCGAGACGGACGCCGCCGGCACCGGGCAGCAGGCGGAGCCTTCGGTGCCGTCGGCCGGAACGGCGTTGTCCGCCGCTCTGCCCGCAGCGCTGGACCGGCACCGGGTTCCCGGAGCCCTCGTCGCCGTGGTCGAGGGCGGTGAACTCGTCGCCGTCGAGGGCTTCGGCTCCCTGACCGCGGGCGGGGGCGAGCCGGTCACCCAGGAGACCGTCTTCCACGTCGGCTCGCTGAGCAAGCACATCACCGCGCTCGGCGTGCTCAAGCTCGTGGACGAGGGGCGGCTGGACCTGGACGCGGACGTCAACGAGTACCTCGTCGGCTGGCGGGTGCCCGCGGACACCGACGCGGTGCCGGTGACCGCCCGGCACCTGCTGGGGCACCTGTCCGGGCTCACCCCGACCCCGGGCAAGGGCTTCCGGCGCAACGACGGCCCCGTGCCGTCGCTGCTCGACCTGCTGCACGGCAGAGCCCCGGCGACGACGCCCCCGGTCGGGCGTGAGGGTGTTCCCGGCAGGGAGTTCCGCAAGGCGAACGTCCACTACTCGGTGCTCCAGCAGCTCATGACGGACGTCACCGGCCGCCCGTTCGACGAGCTGATGCGGGACCTCGTCCTCGAACCGCTGGGCCTGCGGGCCACCAGCTTCGACCAGGCCTTCCCCGAGCGGTCCGGCCGCCCGGTGGCTCTGGGGCACGACGAGGAGGGCCGACCCGTCGAGGGCGGTTGGTTGATCCGGCCGGACCAGGCGGCGGCCGGTCTGTGGACGACCGCCGCCGACCTGGCGAAGGTCGCGCTGGAGATCCGCCGCTCCGCCCTGGGCCGCCCGCTCAGCCTGCTGTCGAAGACGACGGCGCAGCTCATGCTCGCGCCGAGCAGCGACAGCTTCTACGGCCTGGGCACGGTCGTGGACGCCACGAACGACGAGGTGCAGTTCGGTCACGCCGGCTCGCCGGTCGGCTACCAGGCGGTGTCCCTCTGCCATCTGCGCAGCGGTGACGGCTTCGTCGCCCTCACCAACGGCGCGGCCGGCAAGGACGTCGTGGCCGACATCGCCGAAGCGCTGGGCCACGGTGCCCGGCGGTCCTCCCCGGGCCTCGACGGCCAGGGCTGACCCGCAGGCGTCGGCGGACCGATCCCCCCGGTCCGCCGGCGCCCTCCACCCGACGCGACGCATTCCCCCGAGGCCTTCGTCGCCGTCCGACCACTCGTACGACCCACGCCGAGGAGCCCCGCATGACCGCACGACACCTGATATCCCTCGACGACCTCACCGACGCCGACCTGCGCCACCTCGTGGAGCGGGGAGCCGCCTTCTCCAGCGGCACGGCCTCCCCGGGCCCCGTGCTAGACGGCACGATCGCCGGCATCTACTTCCGGCGCACCTCGACCCGCACCCGTACCGCCTTCTCGGCGGGGGCGCTGCGGCTCGGGGCGCGGATCATCGCGTACAACGGCGGTGACCTGCAGACCAACACCGGGGAGACCAGCGAGGACACCGGACAGGTCTTCTCCCGGATGCTGGACATCCTGGTCGCCCGGACGGCCGACGACCCGGCGGAGATGCGCGGCTGGGCGGCCCAGCCCCGGATGTCCGTGATCAACGCCATGAGCGCCGACGAGCACCCCACCCAGGGCCTGACCGACCTGAGCACGCTCATGTGCCGCTTCGGCCGCGTCGAGGGGCTGCGGCTGCTGTACGTGGGAGAGGGCAACAACACCGCTGCCGCCCTCGCGCTGGGCCTGACCCGCTTCCCCGGCACCGAACTCGAGCTGCGCACCCCGCCCGGCTACGGGCTGCCCGAGGACGTCCTGACCCGGGCGCGCGCCCACGCGGAGCGCTCGGGTGCCACCGTGACCGAGCGGCACACGATGGACGACCTGCCCAAGGACGTCCACGTCATCTACACCACCCGCTGGCAGACGACCGGCACCAGCAAGCCCGACCCCGACTGGCGCTCCCTGTTCGCGCCGTTCCAGGTCACCCAGGACCTGTGGACGCACAACGCCGACGCCCTGTTCATGCACGACCTGCCCGCCCACCGGGGTGAGGAGGTCACCGCCGAGGTGCTCGACGGCCCGGCGAGCATCGCCTTCGACCAGGCCGAGAACAAGATGCACAGCGCCATGGCGGTCCTCGAATGGTGCCGGCTCGGCCCCGCCGGTACCTCCGGCACGTCCGAATGAGCCTGACGGAGGAGCACCGCGAAGGAGGTGGCGCCCAGCCCGGCACGGCGCCACCGCCCCTGCGGAAGAACAGGGACTTCCTGCTGCTGTGGACCGGCGCCGGGCTCTCGCTGTTCGGAACCCGGGCGAGCACCGTCGCCTACCCCCTGCTGATGGTCTGGTACGGCGGCTCCCCGACCGGCGCCGGACTCGTCGGCTTCGCGGCGCTGCTGCCCCAGCTGCTCCTGCAACTCCCGGCGGGGGCCCTGGTGGACCGCCTGGACCGGCGCCGGCTGATGATCCTGTGCGACCTCGCCGGGCTGACCGCCATGGGCAGTGTCGCGGCCGCGCTGATCGGCGGGCACCTGTGGCTGCCGCACCTGATGGCCGCCGCGTTCGTGGAGGGCTCGGCGGCGATCTTCTACCGGCTCGCCGAGCGGGCCGCGGTGCGCAACCTCGTCCACCCGGACCACCTGACCGTCGCGCTGACCCGCAACGAGGCACGCGGCCAGGGCGCCGGGCTGCTCGGGCAGCTCGGCGGCAGTTCCCTGTACGCGGTGGCCCGATGGCTGCCGTTCCTGCTCACCGCGGTGTCCCATCTGACCGCCCTGGTCACGCTGTTGCTGATCCGGAAGAAGTTCCAGTCGGAGCGTCCCCAGGCGCCCCGCGATCTGCGCCGGGAAGTCGGCGAGGGGCTCGCCTGGGTGTGGCGGCAGCGGTTCATGCGGGCCGCCGTGGGGCTGATCGCGGGCAGCAACATCCTCTTCCAGGTGCTGTCCCTGGCACTCGTGCTGATCGTCAAGGAGAACGGCGGCTCCCCGGCCACCATCGGCCTCATCGGGACGGTGTCGGGGGTGGGCGGCATCCTCGGAGCCCTCACCGGCTCGTGGTTCCTGAAGCGGCTGTCGCCCGGCGCGATCGTCACCGGCACACTGGCGGTGTGGGCGCTGCTGATGACGCCCGTCGCCCTGGTCGAACAACCGGTGCTCATCGGTGCGCTGTTCGCGGGGATGTCCTTCGCCGGCGCCCTGCTCAACGTGGCGGCCGGCGTGTACCAGGTGCAGATCACCCCGGACGAGATGCAGGGCCGGGTGACCAGCGTCTTCGCTCTCATCGGCTCCGGCATGAACTCCGCCGGGGCGCTCGTCGGCGGCCTGCTGCTCGCGGCCTTCGGCACCACGCCCACCGTCACGGCGGTCGCGGCGGCGATGGCCGCCATGGCGCTGGTCGCCGTACTGAGTCCGGTCATCAGGACCGCGGGGCGTACACCGGAGAAATGACCGAAGAAATATAGGCCTCCCCCGCACAGTGGGGAGGCGGACGGGCCGCTCGCGCACGAGCGCCCCCACCCACGCGGCCGGGGCCGAACGCGGACACACGCACGCCTCCGGCACCCAACACCCTTTCAGGAAGGCATGCCACGACGATGTCCGCCCATCGCACAGCACCAGCGGGACAGCCGCTGCCGCTCCTGGTCGAGGCCGAGTCCGCGGACCGGGACGTCATCCGCCTGATCAAGTCGGACCGAGAACGGCTGCGGGCCTCACTGAGGACGCACGGTGCGCTGCTGCTGCGCGGCTTCGACATCGGCGGGATCGACGGCTTCGACCAGGTGGTCAGGGAACTGTCCGGCGACCCGCTCACCTACTCCGAGCGGTCCTCCCCGCGCAGCACCATCAAGGGGAACGTCTACACCTCCACCGACTATCCGCCGGAGGAGGAGATCTTCGTCCACAACGAGAACTCCTACCAGGCGAGTTGGCCCCGGACGCTGTACTTCTACTGCGACCGGCCGCCCGAGACGCGGGGCGCCACCCCGCTGACCGACATCCGCAAGGTGTACGCCTCCATCGACCCGGAGGTCCGCGAGGAGTTCGCCCGGCGTGGCTGGATGGTCGTACGCAACTTCCACGACCACTTCGGCGTGGCCTGGCGGGAGCTGTTCAACACCGACGAGCGGGCCGAGGTGGAGGCCTACTGCCGCTCCAAGGACATCGAGTTCGAGTGGCTGGGCGGTGACGGGCTGCGCACCCGGGCGCGCCGCGCGGCGATCCACACCCACCCCGAGACCGGGGAGACGGTGTGGTTCAACCACATCGTGTTCTTCCACCACACCACGCTGCCCGCCGAGGTCCGGGAGGGCCTGCTCGGCCTGTTCGGTGAGGAGGACCTGCCGACCAACACCTATTACGGTGACGGCGGCCGCATTCCCGACGAGGTCACGGACCATCTGCGGGCCTGCTACCGGGCGCAGACGGTGCGCTTCGACTATCAGCAGGACGACGTGCTCGTCGTGGACAACATGCTGGCCGCGCACGGCCGGGAACCGTTCACCGGGGCCCGCCGTATCGCGGTCGCCATGGCGGAGCCGTACGCGCCGCACGCGCGGTCCGAGCGCGGCGGGGAGTGACCACGCCATGACCCTGCACCACTCCACGCCCGGCAGCGCGTGGCTGCGCCGCTACGCGCCGCGCCCCGACGCCCGGCTGCGGCTGGTCTGCTTTCCGCACGCCGGCGGCAGCGCGAGCGCCTTCAGGGACTGGCCGGAGCTGCTGCCGCCCGACATCGAGCTGATCGCCGTCCAGTACCCCGGCCGGCAGGACCGGTACGGCGAGCCGCTGATCGGGGACTTCCCGGTCCTGGTGTCCGAGGCCGCGCGGGCCGTCCTGCACTGTTTCGACCGGCCCGTGGCGTTCTTCGGCCACAGCCTCGGCGCGACCGTGGCCTACGAGGTCGCCCGCGCCCTGCGGGCCTCCGGCGCACCGGCGCTGACCCGGCTGTTCGTCTCCGCGCGCAAGGCGCCCTCGGTTCCCCGCCCGGACACCGTCCGGTTCGGCACCGAGGAGCAGATCATGGCGTACATCCGGGATCTGGGCGGATCCGGCGCGGCCCTGCTGGAGCAGGGCGACGACCTGCTGGAGCTGATGCTGCCCATGCTGCGCAACGACTTCGGGCTCGTCGCCTCGTACCGCTACGTCCCCGGATCCCCGCTCGACTGCCCGGTGACCGCCGTCATCGGCGACCAGGACGGGTCCGTGAACGAGGACGAGGCCCGGCAGTGGTCGCGGCACACCGTGCGGCCGTTCGACCTGCACACCCTGCCCGGCGGTCACTTCTACACGGAGACGGCCACCGACCGGCTCGTGGCCCTGGTGGCCGACACACTGAGCGACGTGGCGAAGAGGAGCTGACCGCCCATGAGCACCCATCCGTTCGAGGACCCGGACGCCGCCTACCACGTCCTGGTCAACGAGGAGGGCCAGCACTCGCTGTGGCCCTCCTTCGCCGAGGTCCCGGCCGGCTGGACCGTCGTCCTGCGCCAGGCGGGGCGCGAGGCGTGCGTCGACTACGTCGACACCCACTGGACGGACATGCGGCCCGGGAGCCTGGGCCGGCCCGTGGCGTGACGCCGCCGTAGCCGCGCCCGCCCGTACCGCTTCCGGCCGACGCCCTCGTGCCGTCACGCCGTCACCCGATCTTCTTCGATACCCGGACCCTGGTGGTGGAAAGCCATGCCCATACCCGAAACAGCACCAACCGTGAGTCTCCCTCTGTCGGCAGCGCAAGCGGGTGTCTGGGCAGGGCACGAACTCGACCCGACCGGTGCGAAGTACAACATCTCCGAGTACATCACCTTCCACGGCGACGTCGACCACCGTCTGCTGGAGGCCGCCTGGCACCAGCTTCTGAAGGACGCGGAGACGCTCCGGGTGCGCGCCGTCGTCAAGGAGGGCGAGGAGCTGCGCCAGCTGGTCGTCCCTGAGCTGCGCCCCGGGCTGCCGCTGATCGACCTCACCGGGGAGGCCGACCCCGAGGCCGCCGCCCAGGAGTGGATGCACCGCGACCGGCACCGGCCCGTCGACCTGGCCGAGGGCGGCCTGACCACCTTCGCCCTGCTGAAGGTGGCGCCGGAGCGCTTCCACTTCTACGAGCGCATCCACCACATCCTGATCGACGCCTCCGGCGGCCCGCTGATCAGCGGCCGGATGGCGGAGGTGTACACCGCCCTGGCGCGCGGTGAGGAATTCGGCCCGAGCGGGTTCGCCCCGCTGTCCCAGCTGCTGGAGGAGGACGCCGACTACCGGCGCTCGCCGGCCCGCGCGGCGGACCGTGACTACTGGTCCGAGCTTCTCGCCGACACCCCGGAACCGCCCCGGCTGGTGGACACCCAGGACCTCACGCCCCCGGACGGGCAGGTCCTGTTCCTGCGGCGCAACGTCCGGCTGCCCGCCGACGACTTCGAGCAACTGCGGGTCGTGGCCCGGCGGCTGCGCTCGATGTGGCCCGTCGTGACCATCACCGCCACGGCCGCCTATGTGGCCCGGGCCACCGGCAGACAGGACGTCGTCCTCGGTCTTCCGGTCACCGCCCGGACCACACCGGCCGACCGCCGCACTCCCGTCCTGCGCTCCAACGTGGTGCCCCTGCGGGTGCGGGTGACCCCCGGCGACTCCCTCGCGCAGCTCGTCGCCCAGGTCACCCGGGCCACGCGCGCCGCACTGAAGCACCAGCGCTACCGCTACGAGGACATGCGGCGCGACCTCAAGCTCCTCGGTGACGGCCAGACCCTGGTCGGTCCCGTCGTCAACATGATGGACTTCGACTACGACCTGGACTTCGCGGGGCTGCGCACCACTGCCCACAACCTGTCCAACGGCCCCGTGGACGAGCTGTCCATCGCGGCCTACCACCGCGCCGACGGGGAGGGGCTGACCCTCGCCTTCGACGCGAACCCGGCCTTCTACGACACCGACCGGCTCGCCGCCCACCAGGACCGGTTCCTGCGGTTCCTGCGGGGGCTGATCGCCGAGCCGGAGCGCCCGACGGGCGAGGTGGAGGTGCTGTCCCCCGAGGAGCGGCGGCTGCTACTGACGGAGTGGAACGCGACCGACCGGGCCGTGCCCGTCGGGGCGCTCGGCGAACTGTTCGCCGCGCAGGCCGCGGCCACCCCCGACCGGGTCGCCGTGGCGGCCGACGGGGTGGAGCTGACCTATGCCGCACTGGACGCGAGGGCGAACCGGCTGGCGCGACGGCTGATGACGCTGGGCGTCACGGTGGAGTCCCCGGTGGCGCTGCTGCTGGAGCGCTCCGTCGACGCCGTGGTGGCGACGCTGGCCGTGGTACGGGCCGGCGGAACGTATGTGCCGCTGCACTCGGGCCTGCCGCCCGAGCGGCTGGCGTGGGCGATACGTGACGTCGGCGCCACGGTGCTGCTCACGGACCGCGAGGTGCCCGAACTGCCGACGCGCGTGGTGACCCTCGACGCGCAGCCCTGGCCGGGCGGGCAGGCCGGGGACGACGGGGACGACCCCGGGGCTCCCGGCATCACCGTGCACCCCGACCGGCTGGCGTACGTGATGTACACATCGGGTTCGACCGGGGTGCCCAAGGGCGTCGGGGTGCGCCACCGCGATGTCGCGGACTTCGCCTTCGACCGGCGCTGGACCGGCGGCGACCACGACCGCGTCCTCCTGCACGCCCCCCAGTCCTTCGACGCCTCCACGTACGAGCTCTGGGTGCCGCTTCTGAACGGCGGCCGGGTCGTGGTGGCACCGCCGGGCCAGGTCGACGGCGCGGTGGTCGAGCGGATGGTCGCCGAACACGGCGTGACCGCCGCCTTCCTGACGACGGCCCTGTTCAATCTGATCGCGGACGAGCACCCCAAGGCCTTCGCCGGGATGCACTCCGTCTGGACCGGTGGCGACGCCGGCTCGGCGGCGGCCATGCGCCGCGTCCTCGAAGCCTGCCCCGGAATCACCGTCGGCAACGGCTACGGCCCCACGGAGACCACGACGTTCGCCGTGAGCGCCCTCGCGCGGACGGCCGACGACATCGGCACGGTCCCTCCCATCGGTACGCCGCTGGACAACATGCGCTGCTACGTCCTGGACGCGGGCCTGCAACCGGCGCCGGTCGGCGTGGTCGGCGAACTCTTCGTCGCGGGCTCCGGCCTGGCCCGCGGCTACCACAACCGCCCGGGCCTGACGGCGGAACGGTTCGTGGCCTGCCCGTTCGGTGCTCCCGGAGAGCGCATGTACAGAACCGGCGACCTCGTCCGCCGGCGCGCCGACGGACAGCTGGAGTACGTGGGGCGTGCCGACTTCCAGGTGAAGGTGCGCGGCTTCCGCATCGAACTCGGCGAGGTGGAGGCGGCTCTGGCCACCCATCCGTCGGTCGCCCAGGTCGTCGTGATCGCGCGGGAGGACCGCCCCGGGGACCGCCGCCTGGTCGCCTACGTCGTACCGGAGGGCGAGACCGCCGACCCGGCCGACCTGCGCGCCCATGTCGCCGGGGAACTGCCGGAGTACATGGTGCCGACGGCGTTCGTGGTGCTGGAGCGGCTGCCTTTGACGGTGAACGGAAAGGTGGACCGGGGGGTTCTGCCGGCGCCGGAGTTCGTCTCGGGTGGGGGGCGGGCGCCCGGTTCGGGTGTCGAGGAGGTGCTGTGTTCCCTGTTCGCCGAGGTGCTGGGCCTGGACGAAGTGGGGGTGGAGGACTCCTTCTTCGACTGCGGCGGCGACAGCATCATGGCGATCCAGCTGGTGTCGCGTGCCCGGCGGGCGGGCTGGGTGCTGTCCGCGCGGGACGTGTTCCAGCATCCGTCGGTGGAGGGCCTGGCGCGGATCGCGGCGCCGGTGGGTGCCGGTGGTGCGGTGGCGGAGCCGGCGGATGCCGGACTGGGTGTGGTGCCGTCGACTCCGGTGATGGAGTGGTTGCGGGACCTGTCGGGGCCGGTGGAGGGGTTCCACCAGCACGTGGTGGTGTCGTTGCCGGATGCGGTGAGCCGTGACGCGCTGGTGAGCGCGCTGCAGGCCGTGGTGGACCGGCACGACATGGTGCGTTCGCGTCTGGTGCGCGCGGACGACGGGTGGTCGTTGCAGGTGGCGGCGCCGGGTGAGGTGGACGCGGACGGCCTGCTGGAGCAGGTCACCGTCGCCGACCTCGACGAGGCGACCGTGAAGCAGCACGTGCGCCACGCCGTCGGCCTGCTCGCCCCGGACGCCGGCAGCATGCTGCGGGCGGTCTGGCTGGAGCCGGGCCGGCTGCTGCTGGTGGCGCATCACCTGGTGGTGGACGGGGTGTCGTGGCGGATCCTGCTGGAGGATCTGAAGGCGGCCTGGGAGGGCCGTGAACTGGAGCCGGTGCCGCTGTCGTTCCGCAGCTGGGCGCGACGGCTGCGCGAGCACGCCGACCAGGGCACCTACGCCGGCCGTCTGGACTTCTGGCGCCGGCTGGTCGGACGGCCGAGTCCCCCGCTCGGTTCCAGGACTCTGACCCCCGTCGAGGACACCGCCGCCACCCAGCGCGAGATCACTCTGTCCCTCCCGGCGCAGCTGACGGAGGCGCTGCTGACGCGGGTTCCCGCGCTGTTCCACGGTGGGGTGAACGATGTGCTGCTGGCGGGTCTGGCACCGGCGGTGCAGGAGTGGCGGCGCCGACGCGACCGCGACGCGGACGGTGGTGTCCTGCTCGACCTCGAGGGGCACGGCCGCGTCGAGGAGCCGGGGGTCGATCTGTCGCGCACGGTGGGATGGTTCACGTCGATCCATCCGGTGCGTCTGGACGCCGGCGGGGAGTCCTGGGACGAGCTGTGTGCCGGGGGCGCGGCCGCCGGGCGGGTGCTCAAGCGGGTCAAGGAGCAGATGCGGGCCGTCCCCGACGACGGCATCGGCTACGGCGTCCTGCGCTACCTCGACCCCGCGGCCGGCACGGAACTGGCCGCCGGCGCACGGGCCGAGCTGGCGTTCAACTACCTGGGCCGGTTCGCCGGCGAAGCCGGCGCCTGGGAGATGAGCTCCCGTCCGGGCATGGTGGGCGCCGGTGCCGACGCGGGACTGCCGTTGGCGCACGCGCTGGAACTCAACGCGGTGACCTACGACCTGGCCGAGGGTCCGTGTCTGCACGCGAGCTGGGCGTGGGCGGACGGCGTGCTGTCCGAGGCGGAGGTGCGGGAGCTGGCGCAGCTGTGGTTCGAGGCCCTGGAAGGCCTGGCCCGGCACGCCGACGCACCCGGCTCGGGCGGCCTGACCCCCTCCGACCTGGACCTCGTCCAGCTCAGTCAGGACGAGATCGAAGCGATCGAGGGCTTCGAGAACGACGACGACTACGACCTCGACTGGGAGTTCTCAAAGTGACCAGGTCGCGCATCGAAGACATCCTTCCGCTGCAGCCGCTGCAGGAGGGCTTCCTGTTCCATTCGCTGGTGGCGGACGGCTCGGTGGATGTGTACACCTCCCAGCTTCGCTTCGACATCGCCGGTGAGGTGGACGGGGCGGCGTTGCGTCGTGCGGGTGAGCGGCTGCTGGCACGGCATGCGAATCTGCGGGCGGGGTTCCGCCACGAGGGCGTGAGCCGGCCCGTGCAGGTGGTGCACCGGCGGGTACGCCTGCCCTGGGCCGAAGTGGACCTCTCCCATGCCGCGGACACCGAGGCGCGAGCGGCGGAACTGGCCTCCGAGGACCGGCTGCGGCCCTTCGATCTGGGCCGGCCCCCACTGCTGCGCCTGTCCCTGCTGAAACTGGGCGAGCACCGCTACCGCATCCTGCTGACCGGCCACCACATCCTCTGGGACGGCTGGTCGGTACCCGTGCTGGTGGAGGAACTGTTCCGGCTGTACGCGGCCGGAGGAGACGACGCGGCACTGCCACCCGTCACGCCCTACCGCGACTACCTGGCGTGGCTGGCACGACAGAACCGGCCCGCTGCGGAACAGGCATGGGCCACCGCGCTGGAAGGACTGCCCGAACCCACCCTCGTCGCACCCGACACCACCCATGACAAGACCGCGCTCCAGGAGTACGTCTCCACCGACCTCTCCCGTGACCTGCTCGACCGGGTCACCGACCTGGCCCGCCGGCACGGGATGACGCTGAACACGGTGATCCAGGGCGTGTGGGGTCTGCTGCTGGCGCGGCAGACGGGCCGGGAGGACGTCGTCTTCGGCGCCACCGTCTCCGGCCGCCCGCCGGAGCTCGAAGGAGTCGAGCGCATGCTCGGCCTGTTCATCAACACCCTCCCCGTGCGCGTGCGACTGCGCCCCGAGGAGCCCGTGATCGGCCTGCTCACCCGGCTGCAGCAGGAGCAGGCACAACTGATCCCGCACCACCACTACGGCCTGTCCGACATCCAGCGCACCACCGGCTTCGGCACCCTCTTCGACACCAGCATGGTCGTCGAGAACTACCCGCTGGATCCGTCCGTCTTCACCACCGTGCTCGGCGACCTGGAACTCGTGGGCATCGGCTTCGACGACGCCACGCACTACCCCCTGTCCCTCGCCGCCATCCCCCTCCACGGAGCGGGTCTCACCCTCAAGGTGAGCTACCGCCCGGACGTCTACAGCCACGACGAGGCCCGGCGGATCAGCGGCCGCCTGGTCCATCTGCTCCAGACCCTCGTGGAGGACCCGGAGAAGCGGACGGACGCGGTGGACGTCCTGCCCCCCGGTGAACGTGACGTCCTCCTGGCCGCCGCGGGTCCGGCGGTGGCGTCGGCTCCGGTGGAGCGGTGTGTCCACGAGATCTTCCAGGAGCGCGCCGCGGCCACTCCCGACGCGGTGGCGATCGTCTTCGGCGAGTCGTCGCTGACCTACGCCGAGGTCGACGCGCGGGCCAACCAGCTCGCCCACCACCTGCGCACCTCAGGCGTGAGCGAAGGTTCCCTGGTCGGTGTCTGCCTGGAACGAGGCCTGGACCTGGTGCCCACCCTGCTGGGCGTGCTCAAAGCAGGCGCCGGCTATCTGCCCCTGGACCCCGCTTCCCCCGCCGACCGCCTGGGCTACGTGCTCACCGACGCCGGGGCCCGCGTCACGGTCACCTCCCACACCCTCGTGCCGGTCCTGGACGAGGTCTTCGACGGTGCACTCGTCGTCCTGGACCGGGACGCGGAAACGATCGCCGCCCACCCGCACACCCCGCCCGTGGTGTCGGCGGACCCCGCCGGCGTCGTATACGTGATCTACACCTCCGGCTCCACAGGCCGCCCGAAGGGCGTCGTACTGGAACACACCAACGTGGTCCGGCTGTTCGAGACCGCCCAGGCCCAGTTCGGCTTCGGACCCTCCGACGTGTGGACGCTGTTCCACTCCTACGCCTTCGACTTCTCGGTGTGGGAGATCTTCGGCGCCCTGCTGCACGGCGGCCGCCTGGTCGTGGTACCCGAGATGACCGCCCGCGAGCCGAGCCGCTTCCACGAACTCCTCCAACGGGAAGGCGTGACGGTACTGAACCAGACACCGTCGGCCTTCACCCAGCTCATCGAGGAAGACCGCACCCGCGACAACAGCGACCGACTCGCCCTGCGCACGGTCGTCTTCGGTGGTGCGGCCCTGGACTGCGGGGCTCTTCAGGGCTGGGTGGAGCGGCACGGTCTGGAGTCGACCCGCCTGGTGAACATGTACGGCATCACCGAGACGACCGTGCACGTCACCTACCACCCGGTCGGCGAGGAAGACCTCACCACCGGCGGCTCGGCGAGCCCGATCGGCCACCCGCTGAACGACCTCAGCCTCCACCTGCTCGACACACGCGGCCAGCTCGTACCCGTCGGAGTTCCCGGTGAGATCTACGTCGGTGGCCCCGGAGTGGCCCGCGGCTACCTCAACCGGCCCGAACTCACCGCCGAACGCTTCATACCCGACCCCTTCGGCCCCGCCGGCTCACGCCTCTACCGCAGCGGCGACCTCGCCCGCCGCCGCCCCGACGGAAGCCTGGAGTTCCTGGGACGCGCCGACGACCAGGTCAAGGTCCGCGGCTACCGCATCGAACCCGGCGAGATCAGCGCCCGCCTCGCCACCCACCCCGCCGTCCGCGAGGCCGTGGTCGTCGTCCGCGACGAACGCCTCATCGCCTACCTCGTCCCCGACGGCGCACTGCCCTCCACCGCCGAACTCCGGGCGTTCGTCGGGAAAACCCTGCCGGAGTACATGGTGCCGGCGGCCTTCGTCGAGCTGGAGCGGCTGCCGTTGACGGTGAACGGCAAGGTGGACCGGCGCGCGTTGCCGGCGCCGGAGTTCACCTCCGGTGCCGGCCGTGAGCCACGCCCGGGTGCGGAGCAGGTGTTGTGCTCCTTGTTCGCCGAGGTGCTGGGCCTGGACGAAGTGGGCGTGGAGGACTCCTTCTTCGACTGCGGCGGCGACAGCATCATGGCGATCCAGCTGGTGTCGCGTGCCCGGCGCGCGGGCTGGGTGCTCTCGGCACGGGATGTGTTCCAGCACCCGTCGGTCGAACGGCTGGCCCGGGCCGCGGTACCGCTGGGCGCCGACGGTGCGAAGGCGGAGCCCGCGGGTGCCGGGCTCGGTACGGTGCCGCTGACTCCGGTCATGGGCTGGCTGCGCGGCTTGGGCGGGCCCGTGGAGGGATTCCACCAGCATGTGGTGGTGTCCCTGCCGGATGCGGTGAACCGTCCGGGTCTGGTGCGGGCGTTGCAGGCGGTGGTCGATCGGCACGACATGCTGCGTTCGCGTCTGGTGCGTACGGGCGGTGCCTGGTCGCTGGAGGTGGCGGCGCCGGGGGCGGTGGACGCGGACGGCCTGCTGGAGCAGGTCACCGTCCCCGACCTCGACGAGGCGGCCGTACTGACCGCCATCGACGAACGGGCCGAGGCCGAACGCCGACGGCTCGATCCCGACGCCGGGGTCGTCTTCCGCGCGGTGTGGTGCGAGCCGGGCCGGCTGTTGCTGGTGGCGCATCACCTGGTGGTGGACGGGGTGTCGTGGCGGATCCTGCTGGAGGATCTGAAGGCGGCCTGGGAGGGCCGTGAACCGGAGCCGGTGCCGTCGTCGTTCCGCAGCTGGGCGCGACGGCTGCACGAGCAGGCCGACCGGGGGACGTATGCCGCCCAGCTGGACGTCTGGCGTCACATCGCCGGCGAGCCCGCGCAGCCGCTGGGCTCACGGGCCTTGGACGCGGCGAAGGACACCGTGGTCACCCGCCGGGTGCTGGACCTGTCCCTCCCGGCGCAGCTGACGGAGGCGCTGCTGACGCGGGTTCCCGCGCTGTTCCACGGCGGGGTGAACAATGTGCTGCTGGCGGGTCTGGCACCGGCGGTGCAGGAGTGGCGGCGCCGACGCGACCGCGACGCGGACGGTGGTGTCCTGGTCGACCTCGAGGGGCACGGCCGCGTCGAGGAGCCGGGGGTCGATCTGTCGCGCACGGTGGGATGGTTCACGTCGATCCATCCGGTGCGTCTGGACGCCGGCGGGGAGTCCTGGGACGAGCTGTGTGCCGGGGGCTCGGCCGCCGGACGGGTGCTCAAGCGGGTCAAGGAGCAGATGCGGGCCGTCCCCGACGACGGCATCGGCTACGGCGTCCTGCGCCACCTCGACCCGGCCGCCGGGGCCGAACTCGCGGCGTGCGGCCAGGCCGAGGTGGGCTTCAACTACCTCGGCCGGTTCACCAACGGCGGCGATGGTGCATGGGAGTTGAGTGCCCGCGCCGGCATGGTCGGTGGTGGCGCCGATGCGGGACTGCCGTTGGCGCACGCGCTGGAGCTCAACGCGGTGACCTACGACCTGGCCGAGGGTCCGTGTCTGCACGCGAGCTGGGCGTGGGCGGACGGCGTGCTGTCCGAGGCGGAGGTGCGGGAGCTGGCGCAGCTGTGGTTCGAGGCCCTGGAAGGCCTGGCCCGGCACGCCGACACACCCGGCTCGGGCGGCCTGACCCCCTCCGACCTGGACCTCGTCCAGCTCGGTCAGGACGAGATCGACGTGCTGGAGGACGGCGCGGCCGAGGTCGAGGACATTCTTCCGCTGCAGTCCTTGCAGGAGGGGCTGCTGTTCCATTCGCTGGTGGCGGACGGCTCGGTGGATGTGTACACCTCGCAGGTGCGCTTCGATCTGGCCGGTGAGGTGGACGGGGCGGCGTTGCGGCGTGCGGGTGAGCGGCTGCTGGCACGGCATGCGAATCTGCGGGCGGGGTTCCGCCACGAGGGCGTGAGCCGGCCCGTGCAGGTGGTGCACCGGCGGGTACGCCTGCCCTGGGCCGAAGTGGACCTCTCCAGCGCCGCGGACACCGAGGCGCGAGCGGCGGAACTGGCCTCCGAGGACCGGCTGCGGCCCTTCGATCTGGGCCGGCCCCCACTGCTGCGCCTGTCCCTGCTGAAACTGGGCGAGCACCGCTACCGCATCCTGCTGACCGGCCACCACATCCTCTGGGACGGCTGGTCGGTACCGGTACTGGTGGAGGAACTGTTCCGGCTGTACGCGGCCGGAGGAGACGACGCGGCACTGCCACCCGTCACGCCCTACCGCGACTATCTCGCGTGGCTGGCACGACAGGACCGGCCCGCGGCGGAACAGGCATGGGCCACCGCGCTGGAGGGACTGCCCGAACCCACCCTCGTCGCACCCGACACCACCCACGATCACAACCCCGTGCAGGACATGGTCCGTACGGAGATGCCCAAGGAACTCGCCGAGGCGCTGGCCGCGACCGGGCGCCGGCACGGGGTGACGCTGAACACGGTGATCCAGGGCGTGTGGGGTCTGCTGCTGGCGCGGCAGACGGGCCGGGAGGACGTCGTCTTCGGCGCCACCGTCTCCGGCCGCCCGCCGGAGCTCGAAGGAGTCGAGCGCATGCTCGGCCTGTTCATCAACACCCTCCCCGTGCGCGTGCGACTGCGCCCCGAGGAACCCGTGATCGGCCTGCTCACCCGGCTCCAGGACGAGCAGGCACAACTGATCCCGCACCACCACTACGGCCTGTCCGACATCCAGCGCACCACCGGCTTCGGCACCCTCTTCGACACCACCACGGTGCTGACGAACTACCCTCTGGACCCGTCGGTCCTCGACACGGTCCTCGGCGACCTCGAGGTGCTCGACATCGACAACGAGGACGCCACCCACTACCCGCTGCGCATGGCCGTCGTGCCGGACGGCGACAGCCTCGGTCTGCGGCTGGGTTACCTGCCCGACCTGTACACACGCGACGAGGCGCAGCAACTTCTCGACCGGGTTCTGCACCTGCTGGAGATCCTGGCGGAAGATCCGGAACGCCCGGTGGGTGGCATCGACATCCTCACGGAGGAGGAGCGTCACCAACTCCTCGTGGAGTGGGGGGGCTACTGACCTTTGCGGTGGCAGGCTCCTGCCATCGGCAGAAGCGGACATGGAATGCGCTGGCGGCCCGTGGAATTGCGCTGAAAGAATCAAAACACGGGCCCCACCGTGACGTTCGCGAGCCGAAGGCACAAGAACCGGTGCGGCCGAAAGTAGAAAAGCCAACAAGAAAGGTGTGTCGTGAAGGGCTTGGGACGACTGAAGCTCGCACTGCTGGTGCCCATCGTGGCCGTTCTGACCGCGACGGCGGCTGTCGGCGCGTCCCCGGTGACCGGTGACCCCGTCGGGCTGGTGTCCGCGTCCGGCCAGGGGGGTCACACGGTCCTGCAGGACAACACCTGGGGACCGTGATCCCCGGAGGTCAACCGCGCACCCAGCCCCGCGCCACGGCCAGCACGCCGGCCTGGAAGCGACTGCTCGCGTTCAGGCGGTTCATCAGACCGGCCGTCATACGACGCACCGTACGCACGGACACCGCCAGCTTGCGGGCGATCATCTCGTCGGTGAGCCCCCGGGCGAGAAGCTCCAGTACCGCGCGGTCCTGGGCGGTGAGCCCGTGTGAGTCGCGGGTGCGGTCCTCGCCCAGGGGGGAGGAGTGGTCCCAGGTCCGTTCGAAGAGGGCTTGCAGCGCACTGACCACGCCCATGTCCTCGAGAGCGAGGACGGCGGCATCCGCGACCTGCGGATTCACGGGAACGATCGCCAGGGAGCGGTCGTAGATGAGCAGTCGTGTCGGCAGGTGCGGTACCGTCCGCACCTGCCCGCCCTGCTGGGTCAGCCACTGTGCGTACGCCGTGGTGGCCGCGTCGTTGCGGACGCTGTCGAGGTAGACGTAGCGGACGCTCACCCCCCGCTTCAGCACGGCGGAGTCGAGCGGCTTGGCGGCGTCCAGACTCTCGGCCGGCTGGCCACCGCCGGTGGCGAAGACGGCGACTTCGGAGGTGCAGGTCTCGGCCATGGTCCGGATGAGGGACTGGATCGCCTCCCTGCCCTCCAGCCGCCGGGCCCCCCGGTGCTGATCGGCCGTGTCGGCCTCGGCGTGCTCGGCGAGCAGTTGGAAGACCACCTGACGGCTGGCGGCGATCTCCTTCTGGCGCCGGATCAGCTCCTCTTCCTGACGGTCCAGGAAGGAGATGAGGCTGCGCCTGATCCGGGCGATTCTGAGTTTCGCGTCCTCGCTTCCGGGACTCAGCGAGGACAGGTGGATCAATTTATTGAAGGCCGCGGTCACTCTTTCCGGAGACCAGCCGAGAACTTCGGAAAGGTCTACCACGCTGAGATTCGGTTTCTCCAGCAGCACCTGGTAAACAGATTCTTCATCGCGATTTATATCCAAGTTTTCCGCCATGGTGTTCCCCCGTTGTTCTCGTCACCGCCGCGTGTCAGCCGGCTGTCCCGCCCCGGCATCGTGATGACAGAAAGAGAGTCACCCGTCGCCCTTCGGCTCGGTCGCCGCGCGCGCCATGTCGTCCTCGGGCCCCGGTGGCAGGACCCAGCCACGGGTCGCCGCCAGCACACCCGCCTGGAAGCGGCTGCGGGCCCCGAGGCGGCTCATCAGTCCCGACGTGAGGCGCCGGCCCGTACGCACGGACACACCCAGCCTGCGCGCGATCACCTCGTCGGTGTCGCCTGCGCACAACAGTTCGAGCAGGGTGCGTTCCTGGTCGGTGAACTCGTCAGCGCCGCTGTCCGCCGCCGAACCCAGCGGCGTGGCCTGCTCCCACACGTGGTCGAAGAGGGTGAGCAGAGCCCTGACGGCGCCCGTGCCCTCGATCGCCACGGCCTCGGCGTTCGGTTGGGCGGGGTCGATGGGCACGATGGCCGAGTAGCGGTCGAAGATGATCATCTGAGGCGGCAGGCGCCGTGCCGTACGCACCTGTCCGCCCCGGGCGGTCAGCCGGTCGGCGTACTGGACGGTCGCCGCGTCGGTGAGGACGCTGTCGGGATAGACGCGGCGCAGGTCGACGCCGCGGTCCAGCATCGCCGAGTCGAGCCGCTCGGCGGCCTCCAGACGCTCCACGGAGGGGGAGCTGCCGACCTCCAGCGCGGCGATCTCCACCTGACAGGCCGCCGCGAACTGGTCGATCCTCTCCCGCACCGCCTCCGGATCCGGCAGCCGCACGACGTCGGGGCGGTCCTCCGGGGCGTTGTACGCGGCTATCACCTGGGTGACCGCGGTGCTGCTGGCGGCCACGCGCCTGCGGTGGTCGAGCAGCGTCGCCTCCTCATCGAGGAGCAACGCCGCCAGGGCCAGTTCGGGCCGGACCAGGACCGGTCTGCCGGTGCTGTCCGGGGGCAGCTGGACGAGGGAGCGCCGGGCCAGGCGGTTGATGGCGGCCGAGACCCTGCCCGTGGGCCAGCCGAGATGGGTGGCCAGCTCGGTCACGCTCATGTGGGAGTTGGTCAGCATCGCCCGGTACGCGGACTCCTCGTCCGGGTGCAAGCCGAGACTGCTGGTTAACACCGGCGGCTCCAAAGTGCCCCTGCGTTCCGGGCCGGTTCGCCCACCGGAGGGAATGGGAAGCGGGTGCACTTCGTCCAGCACATTCCCTCACGTGTGAGCTGTATGTCGGGTGATCGGTCGTAGATCTCCTACGGATTGTAAAACAGTTGGTTCGATCTTGTGGCGTTGGATTTCACAACTTCCACATTCGGTAAATTTCCTGATCAATATCCTTTCGACCTCAGTCCGTTGCGGAAACATGCCAGGTCAGGTCGGCGTCCACGGCGGCGGCGGCCCGGCCGAGGGCGCTCGCGGGAACAGGGGTGTCTACAGAAAGACCGGCCAGGGCGGTCCGGCCCGCGTCCTTCGAGACCTGCATGGCGGCGATGTCGACGCCCTCCGCGGCGAATTCCCCGCCGATCGCGCCGATCGCGCCGGGCCGGTGCGGGTAGCGCAGAAAGCAGAGGTCACCGCGGAGCGGCAGATCCAGCTCATGGCCCAGCGCCTCGACCAGCCGTTCCTGGAGGCGGATCCCGGCGAGCGTGCCGGTGACGGTGATGACGCTGCCGTCGGGGAGGGCGCCGCGCAGGGTGAGAGCGGAACGGTGGCCGGCGGCGTCCCGGCAGGTCGACAGCCGCGAGGTGAGGCCGCGCTCCCGGGCGACCAGCGGGGCGTTCACATGACTCACCGCGCTCGCGGCGGTGCCGTCCAGCACCCCTTTGAGCGCGGCGAGTTCGAGTATCCCCGGGGCCTGCTCCGCGATCTCGCCCCGCAGCACGACCTCGAGCTGCGCGGGGACACCGCCCGCGGCCCGGGTGAAGACCCGGCCGAGCCGCTCGGCCAGCGGCAGCCACGGACGGACCGGCTCCGGGACCGGGCCGCCCCGGACGTTGACGGCGTCGGGCACGTGCTCACCCGCGAGGGCGAGCCGCACCGAGCGGGCCGCGGCGACGCCGGCCTTCTCCTGGGCCTCGGCGGTGGAGGCGCCCAGGTGGGGGGTGACCACCACGTTGTCCAGCGCGAACAGCGGCGAGTCGGTGCACGGCTCGGTGGCGTACACATCGAGTGCGGCGCCCGCGACGCGCCCCTCCTTCAGCGCGGCGTACAACTCGTTCTCGTCCACGATGCCGCCGCGCGCCGCGTTGACGACGCGCACGGTGGGCTTCATCCGGCTCAGCGCGTCGAAGCCGATCAGGCCCGTCGTCTCCGGAGTCCGGGGCAGATGGACGGTGAGGAAGTCGCACCGGGCGAGGAGTTCGTCGAGGGGCGACAGCCGCACGCCCGTGGCGGCCGCCTGGGCGGCGGTCACGTAGGGGTCGTAGGCCACCACGTCCATCCCGAAGGCGGCCATGCGCCGGGCGACGAGGCCACCGATGCGGCCGAGGCCGACGACACCGAGCACCTTGCCGCTCAGTTCCACGCCGGACCAGCGGCTGCGCTGCCAGGAACCGCTCTTCAGCGCGGCGTCGGCCTGCGGGATGTTGCGGGCGACGGCCAGCAGCAGGCCGACGGTCAGCTCGGCGGCGCTGGTCACATTGGAGACCGGGGCGTTGGCCACCAGGACACCGGCCTCGGTGGCGGCCGGGATGTCGACGTTGTCCAGGCCCACCCCGGCCCGGGCCACCACCTTCAGCCGGGGCCCGGCGGCGATCGCCTCCCGGTCCATCCGGGTGGCGCTGCGCACCAGTACGGCGTCGGCGTCGGCGAGGGCGGGCAGCAGGGCCACGCGATCGGAACCGTCGACGTGGCGTACGTCCACGTCGGGGCCGAGGGCGTCGACCGTGGCCGGGGACAGCTCCTCGGCGATCAGAACGACGGGGTGACGGGTCACGGGGACTCGCCCCTCTCTGCGAGGGCCGGACGGGCCCGCCCGGCGGGAGGTCGGAAAGGAAGGCGGTCACACACGTGCGCGTCACGGTGCGGCCGGGGCTCAGAAGGAAACGGGGCCAGGACCGGTGACGAACCGGTCCTGGCCCCGCCGCGGGCCGGAATCGGAGAGCGCTCAGTCCGACATGGCGACGAGAACCCGCCGCGGGCCGGTGAACGGGCGGCGGCCGTGGCCGACCAGCAGGTTGTCGATGACCAGCACATCGCCCGCGCGCCAGTCGACGTCGACCGCGTTCTCCAGGCCCCGGTCGCGCACCTGGAGCACATACGCGTCCGGGATCGGGCTGCCGTCCGCGAAGGTCACGTACTGCGGCAGCTCGCTCGGCGGCATGATCTGGGCCAGGGCCTTGGCCGTCTCGTCACCGAGCGAGGCCGGGTGCCACTGGTCGGACTGGTTGAACCAGACCTCGGTCCCGGTGTCCGGGTGGCGGACCGTGGAGTGGCGCACCTGGCTGACCATCAGGCTGTTGCCCGGCCCCCAGCTCCAGTCGGCACCGGCCTCCTTGAGGAAGGCGTCGACCTCGTCCCGGTCGTCCGTCTCGAAGGTGTCCTGCCAGCTCTTGCCGAGCCCCCTGCCGCCGTGCAGGTTCTGCGTGTAGCGCACGCCGCCCCGGAAGGCCTCGCGCACCTCGTCGTCCAGGGACTCCAGCCACAGCGCCGCGTCGACGACCGGGGTGGCGCCGCCGGTCTCGGGTGCGACCGCGCAGTAGAAGGTGAGGCGGGTGGGCCAGGCGTGGGCGTACGACATCTCGTTGTGCATCGAGATGGTGTACTCCTGCGGATACTCCGTGGAGGTGTACACGTTCGAGCCCACCTTGGTGCGGGGCGAGTTGCCGTGCACGTAGGCCAGGCGGCGCGGCAGCAGACGGTCGAGCACCGGGTCGAGGCCGTCGGCGGGCACGTGGAACCCGCGGAAGACCACGGCCTTCTCCCGGACGAGCAACGCGTCCAGGTCGGCGGAGTCCAGGTGCGCGACGAGTGCCTCCGGGGTGCCGTCGGCGCCGATGTCTCCCGGCGTCACCTCCAGCGGCGCCCAGCCATTGCGGTCGCTCATGGAGCGTTTCCTTTCCTGTGGGGCGGTGTGGGTCAACGAGCGGCCGGCGGGGCGAGCCGGGACAGGAAGGCGTTGTACCAGAAGACCGAGTTGCCCTCGCTGTGGACCGCGTACAGCGAACCGTCGGGGGCCGTGGTCAGCTGGTCGACCTGGGCGCCCTTGGTGAGGGAGCTGTCCGTCACCCACGCGCTGCCGTTCCAGCGGACCAGCTTCGGGGACGAGGCGAGACCGGCGTAGAGCTGCCCCCCGTGGTAGGCGAAGGTCGGCCAGGAGGCGGGAGTGTCGTGGCGGGTCCAGGTCTTGCCGTTCCAGTGGCTCACCTTGTCCGCGGAGGCGACCCATGTGTCGTTCGGTCCGTTGCTGATCACTTCCTTCAGGGTGTACATCTCGCCCGGCGTCTCGGGCACCGGCACCTCCTTCCACGCGGTGCCGTCGTAGTGCATGGCGAGCGGCTGGTAACCGCCGGTGCCACCGCCCTTGTTGCGGTAGCCGACGGCCCAGATGTCGGTGGGGGAGTTGACGTCGACGGCATCGAACTGGCCGTCGATCCCGGTGAGCTTCGTCGTCTTCCAGATGCTGCCGTCCCAGCGGGTCACCATCGGGTGCCAGCCGCCGCCGTCCGCACGGTAGTTGCCGACCGCCCAGACGTCGTTGCGGCTGACCGCCTGGGCGTCGAGGACCTCGGCGTTCTTCGGCTCCGGGTTGAGGTTCGACGTCCACTTGGTGCCGTCGTAGTGGTTGAACCGGTAGCTGCCGGTCGTCGCGTACCTGCTTCCGAAGACCCACAGGTCGTTCACGCCGGTGCCGGCGAGGACGCCGACCTCGGCGTCCGAGGGCGTGGTCACCTGCTTCCAGGCGGTACCCGTCCTCTGCCACAGCTTGGGCGAGGACGTGCACTCGTCGAAACAGAAAGGCACGCTCTTGGCGTAGGCGTTCTGGCTGTCGAACGGCAGGACGGAGATGCTCGCGTAGGTGGTGGGCACCGTCAGCGACTCCCAGGAGGTCGCGGCGCTCGCGGGTGAGGCGACGAGCCCGACGCCGACGGTCGTGGCCGCGGCCGCGGCGAGGACCGCTGCGGTGTGCCGGGAGGTGCTCTTGATCATGTGTGCTCCCTTGTCGTGGTTCGTCGGGGTGCGTACGGCCGTGATGTGCCGCGTCACGGCAGGAAGCCCTCCACCGGCACACCGAGCCCCTGGGCGCGGGCAGTGGTGAGGACGTCGTGGGCCAGGGCCATGTCCAGGACTCCGAGCCCGAAGGGCGCGTAGACGACGGTGCGGCCCGGCTCCGGGACGAACGCCCCGTCGGTGCCTTCGTCGAGGAGCAGCCGGCCGATGGTCGGATCGATGAACTCGCGGTGACCGGCCGCCTGTACGGCCAGGTCCAGCGAGGTCCGCTCGCGCACCGCGTGATCGACGTCGTCGACGATGTTGTGCGCGTCGAGCAGCGACTCGGGCAGCAGGTCGCGCAGCGAGATGTGCAGGACGACCGTGCCCGGCACGGCTGCCTTCAGGTCCAGGTGCGGTTCGATCGCCGAGGTGGCGACGGAGACCAGGCCGTGTGCCGCCAGCGCCCGTTCCGCGCTGTCGAGCGTGACGACCTCGGCACCGGGGAGCACCGCGGCGGCACGCGCGGCGAACTCGGCGGCCCGCTGCGGGGAACTGTCGTACAGGGACAGTGTCTTCAGCCCGGGAACCGCCGCCCGCACATGGCGCAGGATCTCCAGGTTGATGACCCCGCAGCCGATCAGCGCCAGGCCGTCCGGGCGCCGGTCGCGGGTGAGCAGCTCCGCGGCGAGCGCGGCGCTGGCGGCGGTGCGCGCGGCGGAGATCAGCGAGCCCTCGATGAGGGCCTCGGGCCGGCCGGTCTCCAGCGAGTTGAGGATGATCGACGCGCTGGCCCGCTCGATGCCCCGCTCGATGTTGGCCGGGAAGGAAGCGATCCACTTCATGCCCGCGACCGGCGTCTGCCCGCCCCGGTAGGCGGGCAGGCCGATGATGCGGTTGCGCGGCTGTCCGGGGAAGCGGAGGAACACGGAGTGCGGTACCGCGGTGTCGCCCTGCGCGTGCACGCGGTAGGCCTCGCCCACGGTCCGGATGTTGTCGAGTTCACGGCCGTCGAGGATCTGCGCGACCTCGGAGTGCCGCAGGATGAGCATGACGGGATTCAGTCCTTCCACAGGTGCGCGCGGCGGTCCGGGAACACAACCGGGCGCCGGCACGTCGGAACGGATCGTGTCGAGGTCGAGTGCGCGATCACCGTCGCGCGGCCCGGGTGGTGGCGGCAGCCGGGCCGGAGTTCTCCACGAGCACCGGCACATGGGTCACCGGGGACGGCGGTCCCCCGGCGCATCGATCCTGCGGGGGGCTCCTATCACGGACCTATACGGCCGGTATGTGGTCGTCTCCGCGCTCGGGCAGGTCCGGCTCGGGGCCGCCCGAGGCCGGATGGGCGGCGGCCCGGACGGCGGGCACCGCGGCCGCCGCCAGGGCGGTCACGCCCATCAGCACGGCGACCGCGAGGACGGTGTGACGGCTGCCCCAGCCGTCCAGCATCACCCCGCCCGCGAGCGCCCCGAGCGCGCTGGCGCCGTACGCGAACATGCCCGCCGCCCCGGCCGAGCGGCCCAGTATCTCGTCGGGGGTGATCCTCAGCTGGTAGACGGCGGCCACCACGTTGAACAGCCCGCTGACATAGCTCATCGCCCCGCACGCCAGCCCCATGAGCAGCGGCTGGCGTACGACCGCCACCAGCGGCACGAGCACCGCCCACACTCCGAGTCCGCCGATCAGCACGGTCCGCAGGTACAGGCGTGGGATCCACCACTGGGCGCTGAGCGCGCCCAGCATTCCGCCGATCCCGCCGGCCGCCAGCACCACGCCGACCGCGACCGGCGACCGGCCCTCCTCCTCGACCAGCGCGAACGGAACGGCCAGCATGACCACTTGGAACAGCACGTTCGTGGCGGCCACCAGGGACACCGCGGCCCGCAGGAACCGCTGCCCGAGAAGCCACCGCACCCCCTCGCGCATCTCCCGGACCAGCGACCGACGGCCGTCGCGCTTCCGGTGGTCCTGGAAGTCCCGCCGGATCAGCAGCAGGGTGAGCAGCGACAACAGCTGACCGAGGGCCGCGAAGGCGAACGGCAGCCAGCGGGTCAGGGCGAACAGCGCGGTCCCCAGCGGCCCGCCGATCAGCCCGGCGGCCCGGAAACGCGTCTCGTTGCGGGAGAGGGCGGCCCCCAGCTGGTGCGGGGCGACCACGTGGCGCACCGCACCCTGCTCGGCCAGTTGGTGGACCAGGCCCAGGCTCGTCTCCAGCAGGGCCACCGCCATCAGATGCGGCAGCCAGAACCGCCCGGCGGCGGCCGTGACGGCCACGCTCAGCAGGGCCGCCGCCCTGCCCACCTCGCAGGCCACCATCAGCCGCTTGCGGTCCCACCGGTCCACCAGCGCACCGGCCGGCAACTGCACCACCAGGTTCGGCAGCAGCGCGGCGAACGCCACCAGACCGGCGGCCTGCCCCGACCCCGTGTGCCAGAGCGCCAGCAGCGCGTACCCCGCGGCGCCGGCCCGCGACCCGAGCACGGACAGCCCGCTGCCGCTCCACAGCAGCCAGAAGTCCCGGTTACGGCTCAACCGCGGTGTCCTGTCGACCGCGTCCCCTTCGGTCACGGTGCTCATCGCGCACCGCCGATCCGGCGCAGCACATCACCGAGAATCCGGCCGATGGCAGCCACCGGAGCGGCGTCCATCATGCCGGCGTGGCTGGACTCGATGCCGTACTCCTCGATCGGGCCCGCGGAGTACGGCTCCCAGGCGGTGAAGTCGGGGCTGCCCGGGGGCCGTTCCAGCAGGGCCGTGAAGTACACCAGGGGCGCATCGAGCGGCTCGGGCAGGTAGTCCCGCAGGATCAGGCTGGTGTTCACGGAGGTGTCCCACATGGCGCCGATCTGCTCCCGGGACAGCCCCTTCATCACGCTGAGTTCCTTGCGCAGGGTGCGGCCGAGTTCGGAGTCGTCCCGCTCGAGCCACTCGAAGGCCTCCGCGTCGACATCGAAGTCGGCGACCACCTTGTGGAGCCGCTCGCGCTCCATCGCGGGTGTGGGCTTGTCCATCAGGTCGCTGGGGCAGGAGTCGAGCAGCGCGACCAGCGTGACCGGCTCGCCGAGCCGACGCAGCCGCACCGCGACCGCGTGCGCCACGTTGCCGCCCACCGACCAGCCCAGCAGCTGGTACGGCCCGTGCGGCTGTATCCGGCGGATCTGCTCGACGTAGTCGTCGGCCATCTCCTCGATCGTCCGCGCCGGGCGCGTCCCGTCGCCGGCGATGCCCCGGGCCTGGAGCCCGTACACCGGGAACTCCTCACCGAGGTAGGGCACCAGCCGTCCGTAGCACCAGCTCAGACCGCCCACCGGATGCATGCAGAACAGCGGTGTCCCGGTGCCCTGCGCGCGGAGCGGCAGCAGGACGTCGAGCGAGTTGTCGGGTCCGCCGTCCTGCTCCAGGAGCGCGGCGAGCGCGGCCACGGTCGGCGCCTGGAACAGGCTGCGAAGATGCAGCTCCACCCCGAGCACCGCCTGTACCCGGCTCACCAGCCGGGCCGCCAGCAGTGAATGCCCGCCCAGGGTGAAGAAGTTGTCGTCCACCCCGACCCGGTCCAGGCCGAGAACGTCGCAGAACAGCTCCACCAGCGTCTTCTCGACCGGTGTGGCGGCGTCGCGGACCTCGCCCCGGCTCTGCTCGGGCGCGGGCAGCGAGGCGCGGTCCAGCTTCCCGTTCGGACTGAGCGGCAGCGCGTCCAGCACCACGAACGCCCCCGGCACCAGCTGCGCGGGCAGCCGCTTCTCCAGTGCCCGCCGCAAGGTGTCCGCTGTCGGTGCGGCCCCGGGCCCGGGCACGACGTACCCGGTCAGCAGCTGCCTGCCCGGCACGTCCTCCCGCACCACGACACCGGCCTGCGCGACTCCGTCCACGGCCGCCAGCAGCGCCTGGATCTCTCCCAGTTCGACGCGGACGCCCCTCAGTTTGACCTGGTCGTCGAAGCGCCCGTGGAACTCGAGTGTGCCGTCGGCCCGCCACCGCGCGATATCGCCGGTCCGGTACATCCGGGCACCCGGACGCGAACCGTACGGGTCCGCCACGAAGCGCTCCGCGGTCAGCCCGGGACGGTTCACGTACCCGTCGGCCAGATCGTCACCGGCGAGATACAGCTCACCCGTGGATCCCACCGGAACGGGCCGCAGCCACCGGTCGAGCACATAGCAGCGGGCGCCCCTGATCGGCCGGCCGATCGGCAGCCGGGCACCGTCCCGCGCCTCCTGCGCCGTCACCGGATGGAAGGTCGCCGTCATCGTCGATTCGGTGGGCCCGTACTGGTTCACCAGCCGCCAGTCAGCCCCGATCGCCGCGGCCCGCCGCACGTGCGCGGCCGTCAGCTCCTCGCCGCTGACCAGGCCGGTCCGCAGCCACGGCGAGGGGACGTCGTCCTCCCCGGCCGCGTCGCGCGCCGCGTCCGCGAGCGCGTCCAGCATGGTCGGCACCAGGGCCGGCAGCACGGTCACCCGGTGCCGCCGCAGCAGCCGCAACAAGGCCGCGGGATCCTTCGCCTCCTCCGGCCCGGGTACGACGAGCCGCGCGCCGGCCGTCAATGGCCCGAAGATGTCCCGCACGGACGGGTCGAACGACACCGACGCGAGGTTCAGCACCGTGTCGCCGTCCCCGAGTCCGGTCAGTTCGTGGAGGTATGCCAGGTAGTTCACCACCGCGTCGTGGCGGATGACCACACCCTTGGGGCGCCCGGTCGAGCCGGAGGTGTAGATGACGTACGCGGGCATCCGGGCCGCCGCACCTACGTCCTCCGGGGCGAGCGGCCCGGTCGTGGGCCACGCGCCCGGCTCCCGCACCTGCTCGAGGTCGTCCAGGAGAGCGACCGACTCGACGTCTTCCAGCATGAACGCGATCCGCTCCGCCGGATACGTGGGATCGACCGGCAGGTAGGCGGCCCCCGACTTCAGGACACCGAGCAGCGCGACGATCAGTTCCACGGACCGGGGCAGCGACACGGCTACGACCCTGCCGGGCCCCGCCCCGTCCGCGACCAGCCGGTGGGCGAGCCGGTTGGCCCGGGCGTCGAGCTCGGCGTAGGTGAGCTGTTCGTCGCCGTGGACCAGAGCGATTCGCTCGGGGGTGGCGGACGCCTGCACCTCGAAGAGGTGGTGCAGGGTGCCGGGGGTCGTCACTGAGGGAGCGCCGTCCGGCGGGCGGTTCCACTCCTCCAGGAGCCGATGGTGTTCCTCGGGGGTGAGGAGTTCGTACCGCGAGAGCGGTTCGTCGGGGCGTTCGACGACGGCTTCGAGGAAGCGTACGAGCCGTCGGCCGAGCAGGTCGACGGTCTCCGGGTCGAACAGGTCGGCCGCGTACTCGATCGCACCCGTCAGCCCGCCGCCCGGCGCATCGCGCACGGTGAAGGACAGGTCGAACTTGGCCTGCTCTCGCTGCACTTCGAGCTCGCTCGCCGTGATGTCGTCCCCGAGGTCCAGGACGCCCTCGCTGTTGTTCTGGAAGTTCAGGGCGACCTGGAAGAGGGGGTGACGGGCGAGGGAGCGTTCGGGGTTGAGGACCTCGACGAGGCGCTCGAAGGGGGTGTCCTGGTGGGTGAAGGCGTGGAGGTCCGTCTCCCGGGTGCGGTGGAGGAGGGTGCGGAAGGTGGGGTTGCCGCTGGTGTCGGTGCGCAGGACGAGGGTGTTGACGAAGAACCCGACGAGGTCGTTCAGTGCCTCGTCGGTACGTCCGGCGATGGGAGCGCCGATGGGGATGTCCTCGCCCGCGCCGAGCCGGGTGAGCAGTCCCGCGAGGGCGGCCTGCACGAGCATGAACAGGCTCGCGCCGGACTCCCGGGCGAGCGCCTGAAGCCTTCCGAGCAGTTCGGCGTCGATGCTCCAGTACGCGCATCCGCCCCGATGGCCGGCCACTGCGGGCCGCGGCCGGTCGGTGAGCAGACCGAGCTCGGCGGGCAGCCCGGCGAGTTCGGTACGCCAGTGCGCGAGTTGACGGGCGGCACGGCTGTCGGGGTCGTGCTCGTCCCCCAGCAACTCCCGCTGCCACAGCATGTAGTCGGCGTACTGCACGGGCAGCGGCTGCCAGTCCGGTGCGGAGCCCTGGACGCGGCTGCGGTAGGCGGTGGACAGATCGCGGGCGAAGGGCGCGAAGGACCAGCCGTCGGCCGCGATGTGGTGCACCACGAGAAGCAGCACGTGCTCGGTCCCCACCGCGAACAAGCTTGCGCGCACCGGGAGCTCGGCAGCGAGGTCGAAGGGCCGCGCGACGGCGGACGCCAGCAGGCTCGTCAGCTGCTCCTCGGACGCCACCCGCCGATCGAGTTCCGGCTCGGCCTCGGCACCGGACAGCACCTTCTGCACAGGTTCGCCGTCGTGCTCCTCGAAGACGGTGCGGAGGGTCTCGTGCCGGTGCACGACATCGGTGAGGGCTTGCTGGAGCGCTTCCGCATCGAGGTCGCCGTGAAGACGCACGGCGAGGGGCATGTGGTAGGTGGGGCTGCCGCCCTCCATCTTGTCGAGGAACCACAGACGCTGCTGGGCATGCGACAGCGGGGTGTGCTGAGGCCGAGGGACGCGGGCCATGAGGGGCGGACGACGGTCATCGCCGTCCTCCATGCGCTGGGCCAGCAGGGCGACGGTGGGGGCTTCGAAGATCGTGCGCAGGGGGAGTTCGACGCCCAGGGCCGTGCGGATACGGCTGGCCAGGCGTGTGGCAAGCAGGGAGTGCCCGCCCAGGGCGAAGAAGTTGTCGTCGATGCCGAGGGGGGTGTCGATGCCGAGGACCTGGCCGAAGAGGGTGCACAGGAGTTCCTCGCGCGGGTCGCGTGGCGCGCGAGTGGTGGTGGGACTGAGATCCGGAGCGGGGAGAGCCCTGCGGTCGAGCTTGCCGTTCGGCGTGAGGGGAAGCGCCTCCAGCCCGATGTAGGCGGAGGGGACCATGTGCTCGGGCAGGTGCGTACGGAGAGTGGTGAAGTCCGGTGTGCTGTCGGCTTCGGCGACGTAATAGGCGGTGAGACGGTCGTCGCGGATCAGGACAGCCGCCTGAGCGATACCGGGCAGCTCAGCCAGACGGGTCTGGATCTCCCCCAGCTCGACACGCTGACCACGGATCTTCACCTGGTCATCGGCGCGACCCAGATACCGCAGCTGACCGTCCCCGGTCCACGACACGATGTCGCCGGTGCGATACATCCGCTCACCACGCCCACCGTACGGATCGGGCAGGAACGCCTCCGCCGTCAGCTCGGGACGCCGCGCGTAACCACGAGCCAACTGCACACCGGCAAGATAAAGATCACCGGGAGTACCCGTGGGAACAGGCTGAAGACGCTCATCGAGCACATACACCCGGGTGTTCCACACAGGCCGGCCGATGGTGACTGCCTCACCGAGACGGCACGACGTGTGCGTGACATCGATGGAGGCCTCCGTCGGCCCATAGAGATTGTGCAGTTCAGCGTGGGGCAGGGCCGTGAAGAAGGCATCACGGGTCGCGGAAGGCAAAGCCTCACCGGAGCAGATCACCCGCCGCAGAGAACGACACGCACCGCCCCCGATCTCACCGAGAAACACCTGCAGCATCGACGGCACGAAATGGGCCGTCGTCACTCCCTGCCGCTCGATCAACCGAGCCAGATACAACGGATCCCTGTGCCCCTCAGGCTCCGCGATCACCATCACGGCACCCTGCAGAAGAGGCCAGAACAACTCCCACACCGAAACATCGAACCCGGTCGGTGTCTTGTGCAGCACACGATCCCGATCCCGAAGCCGGTACTCGTGTTGCATCCACGCCAACCGGTTCACCACACCGGCATGCGCAACCACCACACCCTTAGGACGCCCCGTAGAACCAGACGTATAAATCACATACGCCGCACACGCCGGATCGACCGATATGCGAGGATCATGACCCGGCTGCCGGTCCAGCAGATCCGCGAAGCTGCTCTCGTCGATCACATACGCCGCACCGGAATTGTCGAGCATGTACTGACGCCGCTCAGCGGGATACCCCAGATCAACCGGCAGATAAGCCGCCCCCGCCTTCAACACACCAAGCAGAGCGGCCACCATCTCCACAGACCGGGGCAACGCAACCGCCACCACCGACTCCGGCCCCACACCCCGCCCCAACAACCCATGAGCAATACGGTTCGCCCTGGCATTGAGCTCGCTGTAGCTGACCTGCTCCTCACCGAACACCAATGCACAAGCATCCGGCGTCGCAGCAACCCGCTCCTCGAAACGCTCATGCAACGTGCCGGGCCCGTCGACCTCGACAGAGGTGTCGTTCCACTCCTCCAGCAACCGCTGCCGCTCGGTCTCGTCCAGGACCTCCACATGGTGGAGCGGGGTACCGGGGGCTGATTCGAGTGCTGCGACCATGTGCTCGGCCGTCACGCTCACGAGTTCACACATCGCCCGTGGATCGATCGCGGCCGCGGTCTGAGCGGTGATCGTGAACGCGGCGCCGGTGTCGTCCACCGAGACGGTGACCGGGTAGTTGGTGCGCTCGTGGGCGTGCACCAGCTCGATGCCTTCCAGCACCGCGCCCGTGGTGGAAGCCTCGTCGAAGTCCTGACTGTGCCGGTAGTTCAGCAGTGAGGTGAACAGAGGTGTGCGAGCCGGCACGCCGCTGAGCTGTTGGGCCAGTGACAGCGGGGCGTGTTCGTGGACGACGAGGTCGGCCAGCTGGTCCCGCATGCCGGAGACGGCGTCGGCGACAGTGACCGAACCACCGCGCATGCGTACCGGCAGGGTGTTGATGAACAGGCCGGGTATGCGGTCAGCCCCGGCTCCCGCGTGCATACGGCCGAACAGCACAGTGCCGAAGACGACGTCGTCCCGTCCGGACGTCGCAGCCGTCACACGGCTCCATATGACGTGGAACAGTGTGGCCGGGCTGGTGCCGTGACGCCGAGCCTGTGCACGCAGGCGAGCGGAGAGTCCGAGATCCAGCGGCAGCGACGCCTGGGCGACGCCGGAGCCGTCGCCATGGACTTCGAGGGCACCGTACGGAGCGGACGGCTCGGTCACATCACCCAACAGGGAGGCGAAGTAGGCCTCGTGTTCCGCCTGTGGAACGCCCAGACGCGCCTGGGCGACCACTTCGCGGAACGGCAGCGGTGGCGGAAGCTCGTTCTCCCTGCCGTCGAGTATCGCGCGCACTTCCTCCAGCACGACGGAGAGTGCGGTGTGGTCCTGGATCATGTGGTGGAACTGAAGAACGGCGTGCAGCGGCTGTCCTTCGGCCGGTTCGGTGACGTGCAGGCGCACGAGAGGCGCCGTACGCAGGTCCATCACGGACGGGCATGCCGCCAACAACCGCTCCACCACGGTGCCATCACGTTCCGGCCGAAGGGTGGCCACGGGGATCTCGGCATGACGCACGACGACCTGTACGGGCTCCGCAATTCCTTCCCAGAAGACGGCGGTGCGCAGGATGTCGTGCCGGTCGACCACCTTCTGCAACGCAGATCGGAAACGGTCGAAGCGGCTTCGGGAGTCGAAGCGAAGCACCACCGGCAGTACATAGACGTCGTCGCCCTCGCCGGCGGTCATGAGGTGGTGGAAAAGGATGCCTTCTTGCAGGGGTGCCAGCGGGTACAGATCCGCGACGTTGGAGACGCCGCCCGGAACCCGGGTGAGGACCGAGTCCACTTCCTCCGCGCTCAGGTCGATCAAGGGCAGCATGTCGGGAGTGATCGCCACCGCGTCCGTCGGGATGCGGTTGGGGGGCGCCGCCACCGTGTCGCGCCCGGCCGCCGCGGCCAGACTGGCCACGGTCGGGGCGGAGAACAGGGTCCGCACATCGATCGACACGCCACGCTCGCGGAGACGCTCCACCAGGGTGACGCCCAACAGGGAGTGTCCGCCCAGGGCGAAGAAGTTGTCGTCGATGCCGAGGGGGGTGTCGATGCCGAGGACCTGGCCGAAGAGGGTGCACAGGAGTTCCTCGCGCGGGTCACGCGGGGCCCGATACGTGCCGGAACTCGTGGCGGGGTCGGGTGCGGGGAGGGCTCTGCGGTCGAGCTTGCCGTTCGGCGTGAGGGGAAGCGCCTCCAGCCCGATGTAGGCGGAAGGGACCATGTGCTCGGGCAGACGCTCCCGCAGGACGGAGAAGTCCGGTGCGGCGTCGGCGTCGGTCACGTAGTAGGCGGTCAGACGGTCGTCGCGGATCAGGACGGCCGCCTGGGCGATACCGGGCAGTTCGGCGAGACGGGTCTGGATCTCCCCCAGCTCGACACGCTGACCACGGATCTTCACCTGGTCATCGGCGCGACCCAGATACCGCAGCTGACCATCCCCGGTCCACGACACGATGTCGCCGGTGCGATAAATCCGCTCACCACGCCCACCGTACGGATCGGGCAAGAACGCCTCAGCCGTCAGCTCGGGACGCCGCGCGTAACCACGAGCCAACTGCACACCGGCAAGATAAAGATCACCCGGCGTACCCGTGGGAACAGGCTGAAGACCCTCATCGAGCACATACACCCGGGTGTTCCACACAGGCCGGCCAATAGTGACCGCCGCATCACCAGGACGGCACGACGTGTGCGTAACGTCGATGGAAGCCTCAGTCGGCCCATAGAGATTGTGCAGCTCGGCGTGCGGCAAAGCCGTGAAGAAGGCATCACGGGTCGTCGAAGGCAAAGCCTCACCGGAACAGATCACCCGCCGCAGAGAACCACACGCAGCGCTCCCGATTTCGCCGAGAAACACCTGCAGCATCGACGGCACGAAGTGAGCCGTCGTTACCCTCTGCCGCTCGATCAACCGAGCCAGATACAACGGATCCTTGTGCCCCTCAGGCTCCGCGATCACCATCACAGCGCCCTGCAGAAGAGGCCAGAACAACTCCCACACCGAAACATCGAACCCCGTCGGTGTCTTGTGCAGCACACGGTCATGTGCCGCCAACCGGTACTCGTGCTGCATCCACGCCAACCGGTTCACCACACCCGCATGCGCAACCACCACACCCTTCGGACGCCCCGTAGAACCAGACGTATAAATCACATACGCCGCACACGCCGGATCGACGAAGACGACCGGATTGTCCTCCCGCCATTCCCGGAACTCGGGAAGAGTGCTCTCGTCGATCACATACGCCGCATCGGAATTGTCGAGCATGTACTGACGCCGCTCAGCGGGATACCCCAGATCAATCGGCAAATAAGCCGCCCCCGCCTTCAACACACCCAACAGCGCGGCCACCATCTCCACAGACCGGGGCAACGCAACCGCCACCACCGACTCCGGCCCCACACCCCGCCCCAACAACCCATGAGCAATACGGTTCGCCCTGGCATTGAGCTCGCTGTAGCTGACCTGCTCCTCACCGAACACCAGCGCACACGCATCCGGCGTCGCAGCAACCCGCTCCTCGAAACGCTCATGCAACGTGCCGGGCCCATCCACCTCGACACAGGTGTCGTTCCACTCCTCCAGCAACCGCTGCCGCTCATCGGGAGCGAGGAGTCCGTAGTCGGCCAGCGGACGGTCAGGGTCGGCGGCGACGTCCTCACAGAGCTTGACGAAGCGCGCGGCCATGCCCTGCACGGTTGCGTGATCGAACAGGTCGGCCGCGAAGTCGATGCTGCCGCGCAGCGCGCCGTCAGCAGAGGTGACCACGTTGAACATGAGGTCGAACTTGGCCGCGTTCATCGCGACTGCCTGGGCGCTCGCCTCAAGGCCGGGCAGTTCGAAGGGGGAGGACGCCAGGTCGTCCTCGACGTTCAGCATGACCTGGAAGAGAGGGTGCCGACCAGCCGAACGCGCAGGGTTGAGCTCTTCGACGATCCGCTCGAAGGGGATGTCCTGGTGGCTGTAGGCGTGGAGACCCCTTTCCCGGGTGCGGTGGAGGAGGGCCCGGAAGGTGGGATCGCCACTGGTGTCCGTGCGCAGGACGAGCGTGTTGACGAAGAACCCGATCTGGTGGTGCAGGGCTTCGTCGGTGCGTCCGGCGATGGGCGCGCCGATCGGGATGTCGTGGCCTGCCCCGAGTCGGGTGAGGAGGCCGGCGAGCGTGGCATGGACGAGCAGGAAGAGGCTGGCCCCGGACTCCCGTGCGAGCCCCTCCAGCTTCTGGCGTACGGCGATGGGAAGCTCCCACGCCACGCTGCCGCCCCGGTGACTGGGGTGGCGTGGACGCGGTTTGTCGTACGGCAGCGCGAGCTCATCGGGCAGATCGGCGAGTTCGGTTCGCCAGAAGGCGAGTTGGCGGGCGGCCCGGCTGTCGGGGTCGTGCTCGTCGCCGAGAAGCTCGTGTTGCCAGAGCGTGTAGTCGGCATAGTGGACCGGAAGGGGTGCCCACTCGGGTGCCTCACCTCGGGTCCGGGCCCGGTAGGCGTCGGACACGTCCTGGGCCAGCGGCGTCAAGGACCAGCCGTCGGCCGCGATGTGGTGCACGACGAGGAGCAGCACGTGCTCAGCCGGACTGATGGTGAAGAGCGTTGCCCGTAGGGGCATGTCCGTCTTCAGGCTGAAGGGCTGTGCCGCGGTGGACGCCAGCAGGCTCGTCAGCTGCTCCTCGGAGGCCGGCACTCGTGCCAGCCTGAGCTCGGCCTCGGCACCCGACAGCACCTTCTGCACGGGTTCGCCGTCGTGTTCCTCGAAGACGGTGCGGAGGGTCTCGTGCCGGTGCACGACATCGGTGAGGGCTTGCTGGAGTGCTTCCGCATCGAGGTCGCCGTGAAGACGCACGGCGAGGGGCATGTGGTAGGTGGGGCTACCACCCTCCATCTTGTCGAGGAACCACAGACGGCGCTGGGCGTGGGAGAGGGGGGTGCGCTCGGGCCGGGGGTTTCGGGCGAGGAGCGGCGGCCGGTGCTCGGTGTCACCGTCCATGTGCTGGGCCAGCAGGGCGACGGTGGGGGCTTCGAAGATCGTGCGCAGGGGGAGTTCGGCACCCAGGGCCGTGCGGATACGGCTGGCCAGTCGCGTGGCAAGCAGGGAGTGCCCGCCCAGGGCGAAGAAGTTGTCGTCGATGCCGAGGGGGGTGTCGACGCCGAGGACCTGGCCGAAGAGGGTGCACAGGAGTTCCTCGCGCGGGTCACGCGGGGCCCGATACGTGCCGGAACTCGTGGTCGGGCCGGGTGCGGGGAGAGCCCTGCGGTCGAGCTTGCCGTTCGGCGTGAGGGGAAGCTCCTCCAGCCCGATGTAGGCGGAAGGGACCATGTGCTCGGGCAGACGCTCCCGCAGGACGGAGAAGTCCGGTGCCGCGTCGGCGTCGGTCACGTAATAGGCGGTCAGACGGTCATCGCGGATCAGAACAGCCGCCTGAGCGACACCGGGCAGCTCGGCCAGACGGGTCTGGATCTCCCCCAGCTCGACACGCTGACCACGGATCTTCACCTGATCATCGGCCCGACCCAGATACCGCAACTGACCATCCCCGGTCCACGACACGATGTCGCCGGTGCGATACATCCGCTCACCACGCCCACCGTACGGATCAGGCAGGAACGCCTCAGCCGTCAGATCGGGACGCCGAACATAACCACGAGCCAACTGCACACCGGCAAGATAAAGATCACCAGGCGTACCCGTGGGAACAGGCTGAAGACGCTCATCGAGCACATACACCCGGGTGTTCCACACAGGCCGGCCAATAGTGACCGCCGCATCACCAGGACGGCACGACGTGTGCGTGACATCGATGGAAGCCTCAGTCGGCCCATAGAGATTGTGCAGCTCGGCGTGCGGCAGAGCCGTGAAGAAGGCATCACGGGTCGTCGAAGGCAAAGCCTCACCGGAACAGATCACCCGCCGCAGAGAACCACACGCACCGCCGCCCCCGACCTCGCCGAGAAACACCTGCAGCATCGACGGCACGAAATGAGCCGTCGTCACTCCCTGCCGCTCGATCAACCCAGCCAGATACAACGGATCCCTGTGCCCCTCAGGCTCCGCGATCACCATCACAGCGCCCTGCAGAAGAGGCCAGAACAACTCCCACACCGAGACATCGAACCCGGTCGGTGTCTTGTGCAGCACACGGTCATGTGCCGCCAACCGGTACTCGTGCTGCATCCACGCCAACCGGTTCACCACACCGGCATGCGCAACCACCACACCCTTCGGACGCCCCGTAGAACCAGACGTATAGATCACATACGCCGCACACGCAGGATCGACCGCAATACGCGGATCATGACCCGGCTGCCGGTCCAGCAGATCCGCGAAGCTGCTCTCGTCGATCACATACGCCGCACCGGAATTGTCGAGCATGTACTGACGCCGCTCAGCGGGATACCCCAGGTCAACCGGCAGATAAGCCGCCCCCGCCTTCAACACACCAAGCAGAGCGGCCATCATCTCCACAGACCGGGGCAACGCAACCGCCACCACCGACTCCGGCCCCACACCCCGCCCCAACAACCCATGAGCAATACGGTTCGCGAGCGCGTTCAACTCCCCATAAGTAACCTGCTCCTCACCGAACACCAGCGCACACGCATCCGGCGTCGCAGCAACCCGCTCCTCGAAACGCTCATGCAACGTGCCGGGCCCGTCGACCTCGACACAGGTGTCGTTCCACTCCTCCAGCAACCGCTGCCGCTCGCCCGGCAGCAGGAGCGGAAGGTCGGCGATATCTGAGTCCGGGCTGTCGGCGAAGGCGGCGAGGAACTCGACGAAGCGGCGTTGATGGGAGGCGAGTTCGGCTTCGCTGTACCGGCTGGGGTTAGCGGTGAGCTGGAGCTGGAGGCCGCCTTCGCCAGGCACCGGGTAGACCGCGAATTCCATGTCCTCGATGGGGCCCGCGGTGAGTCGGTGTGCTGTGCCGGGGCTTTCGGCGAAGGAGACGTTCAGGTCGAAGCCCAGGACGTTCACGACGGGGCCGAACTGCCGCCCGGCGGGTGTGGAGCCGGCGTCTCCGGAAGGGGAGGCCTCCCGGAGGTCGCGCATGATCTCCTCGTACCGATACTGCTGGTGACGCAGTGTCCCGCGGGTCGCGTCCAGCGCCCTGCGGATGAGGGAGCGGACGGTCGTGCCCCGGCTCGCCTCGACGCGTACCGGAAGGATGTTGGCCGTCATGCCCGGCGTCTGCTTCTCCACGGCGGTGGCGCGGTTGGCGACGGGCAGGCTGAACAGGATGTCGTCCTGTCCGGTCATCCGCCGCAGATAGGCGACCACGGCGGCGATGAGCCCGGTCGACCAGTTGGTACGGGCGAGGCGGGCGGTCGCGGTCAGACGGTCCAGGGTCTCCTGCGGGATACGACCGGCACAGCGCAACGGGTTGTACCCGGCTGCCGGTACCCGGTGTGCGCCGACGCTCAGGGTGGAGGCTTCAGGCAGGCCGACGAGCTGTTCGGCCCAGTGAGCGCGATCGGCGGCGTACCGCTCGGAGGCCCTGTAGGCGACCTCGGCGGAGTGCAGCTCGGCGAGACCGGGCAGCGCACCTTCGGCGGGGTCCCGTCCTTCGCGCAGAGCCGTGTAGATCTCCGCGGTCCGGCGCAGCACGAGGACGCCGCTGTGTCCGTCGACCGTGAGGTGATGGGCGCGCTGGTAGAAGAAGTGGCGCTCCGGCGAGAGCGCGATCAGCGCGTAGGTGAAGAGCGGGTCCCGGGTGACGTCCGTGGCGCGGGCGAGGTCGTCGCGCATCCAGGCCTGGGCCGCCTCCTCGTCCGCGACGTCGATCACGGGCAGCGTCCAGTCGTGGTCCAGATCCTCGATCTGCTGGGCCGGCCCGCTCTCGTCGTCGTCCGCGACGAACCGGACCCGGAGCGCCTCGGTCTCGGCCACGGCCCTGCGGGCGGCCGTACGGAAGTCCCGGAGATCCAGTGGGCCTCGGATGTCGGTGTAGAGACTGACGTAGTACTGCTGCCCTGCTGCGCCCAGTTGCAGGTCGAACCAGATTCCGGACTGCCCGGCGAGGAGCGGGAGACGCCGTGCTGTGTCGGACGGAGTCGTTACGGGCGCGAGGTCGGGGCTGGACATCGGTCACTCCATCCGGGAACGGGGTTCGGGAGAGGCGGGCACATGGCGGCTCGGGGTGACGGGCGGCGAGCGCGCCGAGCCGGTAGCGAGAGAGGGGTGGAACGTGGGCCTGGCTGAACCGAGCGGGCGCGCCCTCCGGTGGGGCGGAGTCGGCGTGGAGCCGCCGAAGGGGAGGGAAACGCGAGACACGGCTTCGTGGTGCGCCCGCGGGGCCGGTACCGGGCTCGGCGGGCTCCGGGGGCGGGTGTCGTGCGGGGCCACGCGGCTGTTCGACGACACTCGGGGCCCTGGTGCGTCGGGGGCGGGCCGGTCCAGCGGGGCCCTGTGGCTCCACGGCGCGGGTCTTGTCAGGAGGGGGCCGCCCGCCCGGTGCGTCACGCGGTGGCGGCAGCCGGCAGCGCGGGGTGGCGGAGCATGGACCTCCAAAGGCGAGCGGTCATGGACGACGAACACCCACCAAGATTCAGGACCGACCTATATCCCACCTCTTACGAGATCCCTAACTTTGCAAGCGCGGACGGGAGGGCTCGGAGGGGCGTGAGACGGCTGAAAGGCTGGATACACCACCACACAGGGGCAGTGCACGAAGATCCAGAAGAACGAAGTACGGCGGAGCGCTCGTGAACGTGCCGAGGCGCGTCGCAACGAGAGAAGGGGTGCCGTCCCGGGCGCTCAGGTCCGGTTCGCCGGGGTGATCTCGTCGAGCAGGTCGCGGATGCGCTGCTCGATCTCGTCGCGGATGGGGCGCACCGCTGCGACGCCCTGCCCGGCCGGGTCGGGGAGTTCCCAGTCGAGGTAGCGCTTGCCGGGGAAGACGGGGCAGGTGTCGCCGCAGCCCATCGTGATGACGACGTCGGACGCCTGGACCGCTTCCACCGTGAGCACCTTGGGCACCTCGGCGGCGATGTCGATGCCCACTTCCGCCATGGCCTCGACGACGGCCGGGTTGACGGTGGCGGCGGGCGCGGAGCCCGCGGAGCGGACCTGGACGCGGTCGCCCGCGAGGTGGGTGAGGAAGGCGGCGGCCATCTGGGAGCGTCCGGCGTTGTGGACGCAGACGAACAGGACGGACGGGGTGGTGGTGTCAGGCACGGGCTGCGTCTTCCTGGGGTGCGGGGACAGCGGCTGGGGTGGCGGGGAAGTGGCGGCGCGCGTACAGGGCGACGTACACCAGGCCGATGAGTGCGGGCACTTCGATGAGGGGGCCCACGACGCCGGCGAGTGCCTGGCCGGAGGTGGCTCCGAAGGTGGCGATGGCGACGGCGATGGCCAACTCGAAGTTGTTGCCGGCGGCGGTGAAGGCAAGCGTTGTGGCGCGCGAGTGGTCCAGCCCGACGGCGCGGCCCAGGGCCATGGACCCGGCCCACATGACGGCGAAGTAGACCAGCAGCGGCAGAGCGATACGGGCGACGTCGAGCGGTTGCGAGGTGATCGCGTCGCCCTGCAGGGCGAAGAGGATGACGATGGTGAAGAGCAGGCCGTAGAGGGCGAAGGGGCCGATGCGCGGGACGAGCCTGGTTTCGTACCAGGTGCGGCCCTTGGTCTTCTCGCCGATGCGGCGGGTGAGGTAACCGGCCGCGAGCGGGATGCCGAGAAAGACGAGCACACTGCGGGCGATCTCCCACACCGACACGTTCAGGCCGGTCTGTTCCAGGCCGAGCCAGCCGGGCAGGGTGGAGAGGTAGAACCAGCCCAGCGCCGAGAAGGCGATCACCTGGAAGACGGAGTTCAGGGCGACCAGGACGGCGGCGGCTTCGCGGTGTCCGCAGGCCAGGTCGTTCCAGATGATGACCATGGCGATGCAGCGGGCCAGGCCGACGATGATCAGGCCCGTGCGGTAGGCGGGCAGGTCCGGCAGGAACAACCAGGCCAGGGCGAACATCAGCGCCGGGCCGACGACCCAGTTCAGCAACAGGGACGGCAGCAACAGGCGGCGGTCGCGGGTGACGGTGTCGAGGCGGTCGTAACGGACCTTGGCCAGCACCGGGTACATCATCACGAGCAGGCCTGCTGCGATCGGCAGGGACACTCCCGTGACCGTCACCGCGGCCAGCGCGTCACCCAGGCCCGGAACCAGGCGGCCCAGGCCGAGTCCCACGGCCATGGCCAGCAGGATCCAGACAGCCAGGTAGCGATCGATGAAGGACAGGCGTCCCGCCACGTTCCCCTCGGCGGCCGCAGCGCTCACGAGGCGGCCCCGGCAGGCGCCGTGCGGTCGGGCAGTGATTCCCCCGCCGGGCGGGTCAGGATCGCGGCGAGCCGGTCGGTCATCTCCGGGACCAGCCAGTAGTAGACCCACGTCCCGCGCCGCTCGCAGTCGATCAGACCGGCCTGCCGGAGCAGCTTCAGGTGATGGGAGATCGTCGGCTGGGACAGGTCGAAGGCCGGGGTCAGGTCGCACACACAGACCTCGCCGCCCGCGCGTGAGGCGATCATCGACAGCAGGCGCAGCCGCACGGGATCACCCAGCGCCTTGAACACCTTGGCCAGCTCCACCGCCTGGCCCTCGTCCAGGGGGGCCGTGAGCAGCGCGGGGCAACAACCGCCGGCCGCTTCGTCCTGGCCCAGGACGACGAACTCTTGATTCGACATTCCTCTATGTTGACATCCTTCGATTCAGGGCGCAACGTTGCATCGAAAGGCATCAATACAACTCGTTGGGAGTCGTGCCATGTCTCGCGCTCAGCTCGCCCTTCGCGTCAGCGACCTCGAAGCGTCGATCACCTTCTACGCGAAGCTGTTCGGCACCGGACCGGCCAAGCGGCGTGAGGGCTACGCCAACTTCGCCCTCACCGAGCCCCCGCTCAAGCTCGTCCTGATCGAGGGACAGCCCGGCGAGGCCACGCGCCTGGACCACCTCGGCGTCGAGGTCGAGTCCACCGACCAGGTCGACGCCGCCACCTCTCGCCTCAAGGACGCCGGCCTGGCCACCTTCGAGGAGAACGACACCTCCTGCTGCTACGCCCTCCAGGACAAGGTGTGGGTCCACGGCCCCGGCCAGGAACCCTGGGAGGTCTACGTCGTGAAGGCCGACGCCGACCAGCTCGGCAAGAGCGCCGACCCCGGCACCGGCGGGGACGCCTGCTGCGCCGGCCAGGCGACCGGGGAGGCCCCGGCGGCCACCGGATGCGCATGCGGGCAGTGAGGTGAACGGGCCCGTTTCATGACGCCTCGCACGGCGAAGCACGCCGCTGCTCGCGTCTTGGTCACAGCGGTTCGGCGGTCTTACAGGGGTCGTCGGAGGTGATCCGGCCGATGAGGCGTCGTGCCTGATCCTCGGCTGGGACATCTCGGGTGACGGGCAGGTCGAAGGTGAAACCGGGGCCGTGGGGTGCCGTACTGCGGCGGCTGGTGAAGTACACCTCCACCCCTGCCGGTTCCTCACGCCTCGGCTCCACTCGGTCCACCACGCAGTCCCAGCGCTCGAACCAGCCGCCGCGCACGAGCTCCTGGGTGACGAGCCGGGCGACCGTGTCCACGGGCTGTTCCCAAGCCGTGTCCGCGGCGGCGCGCGCGAGTTCCGCGTCGTACTGAGCGGCGTCGAAGTGGACGTCCACGGGGACGGGTACCCGGATGTCGTTGGTGTTCTGCCATGAGGACCACACCACCCTGTCGCCCCGGCGCTGGATGGTGACGAAGATGCCCCCGCAGCAGCCCGTGCAGCAGTCGTTGTTGGACAGCTCGACGCGGCGGGGTTCCTCCAGCGCCGCCAGCGGCCACCCCTCAGCCGACCCGCACCACTCCCTCCGCGAGCAGCTCGACACCCCGCCGGGATGGATCTCCGCCAGCACGTCCCGGTCGTCGATCAGCGGACGCACCTCCGCCCACTGGTCGATCGCGAGCGGGTGCGGCATCGCGTGCCGCAGAGCCAGTCTGCTGGTCCGGGTGGGGGTGGTCATGCCGTGCATCATCGTCGACCTCGACGTGTACCGAAAACCTTTATCGGGAGCTGCGATTCCGCCCGCGCCGGGAACCTGCATGACGTCCGAGGGGACCTTCTGACCGCCAACCCACCACGCACGTGCAGGAGTTGATGGCCTTCATCGCTGTGCCGTTGAGCTGCGCCTGGCTGGGCGCGCGCTCCTCACCGTCCGCCGCAGCACACGGCCGTTCGCACCTACGGGGTCGGTGAAGCCGTGTCTCCTCACAACACCCCGCCCTGCACCGGGCCGAGGCTCGCGGTGACAGCTGGCCACCGATATCAGACCAGCGGGATGCAATATCCCTGCCCAGATGCGCTGGCGGCATAGCCGTCGCACTGTAGTCATGAGGGGGTTACCTGGTGGCACCAGGCACGGGGAGAAGACATGAGTGAATCGCTGCGCCAGAAGAGCCACAGCGCCACAAGAGTCGGGCATCGGGCCTCCGTCAGTAGGATTCGGTGGCTGTTTCCGATCGCCGGTATATTGGCGATGGTGTCGGCCCTCGTGGTCGCTCCGGCCACTCCGGCTCACGTGACGCAATCCGCTCCAGGACGTGTCGTGGGCGACCTACCTGATCTCACGTCCTACTGCAAAGCCAAAGGGTTCCAGGACGCCAATTGGCAAGTTGTTCGGACTGTCGGCGACTGGAAATGTCTCAGCCCGCGCGGCGCCATGTCCATCACAAATGACGCGTCGAGCATCGAGACTCTGACATGGGATGAGGCCTGCGACCTCTTCTATGGCGTCAGATACGGCGACACGAAGCCTGTCAATGCTGATCCCGACGACCCAGCAGGCGGTGTCAAGTGCACAACGCCCTAGCCGCCTGAACCACCCCCACCTGCGCCCAACCACTGCGTGCGGCCGCTAACTTGCGTAGGCACCGACAGACTGAATACGCGGGAACAACCATGTGGACATATAGGCATCGCGCGCTGTCGGCAGCTGCCGCGCTGGCCCTGTCGGCAATGGCTTTCTGTGCAAGCCCCACGGCCAATGGTTCCGGGGTCGCACGTGGCACTCCGGGCAGTGGATGGTTCAACACAGGACCAGAAGAACACAATCTGATATTCGAGAACTCGAGCGTCCGCATTACATGGGGGCCCGTTTACGTGGAATCTGCAGAGTCCAGCGGTGAGCCCTCATGGATCTACTATGTGATCCGGTACGAGAATCACAGCGATAGCGCCGAGGAACTCGACTGCGAGGGTTATTCACAGCCCGATACAGTGAGGCAGCTCATCGCACCGACAGAAGACGACCTGGGCGAACCGTTCAATGCTGAGCAAACTGTCTGCAGCGAAAGTGGCGGCACATCGAGCACAACGCTTGGTCCGGGCGAGACTATCGAGCAGGGTGCATGGTTCAGCGAGGTTCCGTCGGACGGCAGCACGGTATCCCTGGAACTCGTGGACGAGTATGGCTTTCCGGGGTCCTCTGCATACCAGAACCCCTACTGGGAGCCTTACGACGGACCATCACGGGCAACCCCCGACAGCCCCTGACCGGTGGCTTGCGAAGGCAGCCGGCAGCTGACGACTGCATGGCGGTTGGGCCGAGGCTTCGGGGGTCCTGCGTCAGAGCGGAAGGTCGCTGCGGCCCTTGAGCTGCCGTGTGACCGCGGGCCGGTCGAGCCCCACCCGTAGGCCCCGTCCGGGTACTGGACGGGGCACACGGGTGGGGTGCGGCTCAGTCCAGGTCCCTTCGGCCGCGGATGGAGCTCGTCCACATGGCCAGGGGGGTCAGGAAGCCGATGGCGACGATCAGCCAGAGGGCGCCTCGGCTGCCGAGGAGGGTGCCGGCGATGCCGGCGGTCAGGGCGCCCACGGGGACCGCGCCCCAGGAGACGAAGCGGACGGTGGCCATGACGCGTGGCAGGAGTTCCGGCGGGGTGACCGTCTGGCGGTGGGTGCGGGCGAGGACGCTGAGGACCACCGCCGCCGCGCCGACGCCCACGTTGCCGAGGGCGAACAGCAGCAGGCCCCAGCCGCTGCCGGCCAGGGGCAGCAGGACGGTGGCACAGGTGCCGGCCAGGGTCGAGTACAGGATCGTGCGGGCGCTGCCGAAACGGTTGGCCAGAGTGGTGGTGACGGCGGCCCCGATGAAGCTGCCCAGGCCCTCGGTGGCGATCAGGACGCCGACGAGGCTCGCCGGGGCGTCGAGCGTCCTGACCAGGAAGACGGGGATGAGCGCCATGAGCGCGCCGAGGGTGAAGTTCACCAGGGTCGCCGCGGCCGCGCACAGCCGGATGACCTTGTGGCGGACGACGAAGTGCCAGCCCTCCTTGATGAGCGACAGTGTCGACTCGCGCCGGCCCTGCGGCGACGCCGGCACCGCGGGTCTCGGCAGGCTGCGCAGGAGCACCGCGGAGACGAGGTAGCTGACGGCGTCGAAGACGAGGCTGACGGCCGCGCCGCACAGTTGGACCAGCACGCCTCCCACCGCCGGGCCGCCCATCTGCGTGGCGGCGGCGGAGCCGGAGGTGAGGCTGTTGCGCGCGGTCAGTTCCTCCTTGCTGACGATCGACGGCAGGAAGGTGGAGTTGCCGACGTCGAACACCACGGTCGCCAGGCCCACGACCAGGGCGACGACGACGAGTTGCGCCAGGTGCAGGACGTCGAGGAGGGCCGCGACGGGCACGGACAGGACCGCGAGGGCCCTGATGACGTCCATGGCCACCTGGGTGCCGCGCAGCGGCAGGCGCTGCACGATGACGCCCGCGGGCAGGCCGATCGCGATCCAGGCGGCGTACTGGGCCGCCGGGAGGAGGCTGACTTCAAAACTCGACGCGTGTAGAACGCTGACGGCAAGAAGGGGCAGGGCGACTGTGGTGACCGCGTCGCCGACACCGCTGATCGTCGTGGCGGTCCAGAAGCGCCAGAACAGCGACGCCCCCTTCGCTGTCCGGCTGGTGCCTGATGCGCCATCAGGTCTGGTCGTCTGGTCGGCCGTCACCGGTCCCCAACCTCCATGAGAATCGCAGCCGTCGCAGCCTGTGCGGCCATTACGGGTATTGCAGGTATGGCACAGCTCGCACAGTTCGCCGGTCTCGCTGATTTTGCTGACTTTTTATGCTTCGGGCGTTGCGGATATTGCATGATCGATGTCAGCTCGCGTTTTCCCCGACGACGTCGTCGGCGCCCGCTTCGAGCAGACCCGAGGTGGCGATGAAGACACCCAACTGGCAGCGGCTGCGCGCTCCGAACATCTCGTAGATCTTGGAGATATGGCTGCGGCAGGTCCGCACGCTCAATCCCATACGGCGGGCGATGGTTTCGTCCGTCTCTCCGTCGGCGAGCAGCTTGATGATGGACAGCCGGACACCCGAGAGCAGGACCTGCACTTCGGGGGCGCGGTTCTGGGAGGGGAAGGGAGTTCCGAGGAGCCAGGCCCGCTCGAAGATGCCGACCAGGAATTCCACTATGGCCGGCTGATGGATGGCGAGGGCGACCTCGCGATCGCTGCGGGCCGGGATGAAAGCGACCTTGCGGTCGAAGATGATGAGGCGCTCGGCGAATTCCTCGAGGCTGCGGACCTGTCCGCCGTGCTTGGTCACCTGGTTGACGTAGCGCCTGGTGGCCGGGCTGAAACGGGCGGAGTGCTGGTAGACCGTGCGCATCCGGATGCCGCGGTCCAGCATGTCCTTGGTGGCCGACCAGGCCGATGCCAGGCTCTCCGCGCTGCGGCCGCCGCCCGGCTGGGCCGTGAGGACCTCCTCCTGGCACCGTGCGGCGGCCCGCTCCAGCTCGGCGTTGATGGCGTCGTGGCCGACCAGGGTGACGAACTCCAGGTTGCGGTCGGTGCCGGCGACCGCCTCGGTGTAGGCGTCCTGGTACTTGCCGAGGTCGGCGCGGAGCCGGAACGCCTCGCGTTCCAGGGTCTCGATCTGCCGGTCGAGCGGTGCGAGGAGTCTCGACGCCGCATGGCGTGGAGTGGAGACGCTGAAGGTCTCTCCGTCCTGGTGGACCGGAACCAGCAGGTTGTAGCGGCACAACCTCTCGACGGCGGCGGCGGTGCGCTCTCTGTTCCAGCCGAGCGTCTCGCTCAGGCCGCTGAGTGAGACCTGCCTCTGACGGACCGCCAGAATGTACACCCGTTCCGGATCCGCCTCGCTTTCTGACGTCACATCAGCAATTGCTATATGTTTGAGTGGTGAATTACTCACACTGTCCCCCTCCGCGCTGACACGCGCAAGCAGACCAGCCACCGTGGCCCTCGATGGACTGGCCCCTGTCTCCACACGAGGAAATTGCGGACGACGGTCCTGGCCACATCACAGGATCCCCGCTGAACCCCCCGGAATGGTCGTCGCCGCACCCGCCGCATTCGGCCGCTGCCGAATTGGGCAAGCGGAGAGTAAGCGTATGGTCCCTACAGGCAGTCGACAGTACGGTTTTGAGACACAGTTCAAGCCAGAATGATTGAATTCGGCCCTATGGCTGAAGGGTTACCGGAGTGGGTTCCGGCCGGTCAGGCGCGTGTGGCGGAATCCGTCCAGGCGATGAGGTCCTCGATTTCCACCACGCAGTCCCCGCAGCCGGATCCGGCGCCCGTCTCGTCACGCACCGCCGCCGCGTCGCGCTGGCCCGCCCGGATCGCCGCCACGATCTCACTCTCGGGCACCCGCGCGCACAGGCAGATCAGCGGATCGTCAGGGTCGGACACCGTCGCCCAGTCCCTCAGCCCAGCGGACGAGTGCGGCGTCGGCGAGTGAGGACGCCAGCCAGTCGTGGTCCAGCGCGGCGCCCGGCAGCGAGGGCACGGTGACGACGTAGAGGCCCGCCGCCCGGGCCGACGCGATGCCGGTGGCGGAGTCCTCGAAGGCGACCGAACGGCCCGGGAGGGCGCCCAGGGCCTCGCAGGCCACCAGATAGAGGTCGGGCGCCGGCTTGGCCGTGGTCACCTCGTCGGCCGCGAAGGACACCGGGAAGCAGTCGGCGAGGCCGGAGGAGGTGAGCGCGGTGTCGAGCAGTTCCCGCGGGGAGTTGCTGGCGACCGCCACGGGGACGGCCGCGGCGCAGCGCTTGACGAGTTCGGCGGCGCCGGGCAGCGCGTCGGCCCCCTGCGCCAGCTCCTCGCGTACCAGCCCGAGCAGTTCGGCGGCGAGTTCGCGGCCGGCACCGGGGCGGCCGAAGTACTCGGCCATCGCCTCGCCCGCGCCCTGCAGCGTACGGCCGATGACCAGGGCCTTCTGCTCCGGTCCGAAGGCGTGGCCGTGGGCGGCGAAGATCTTGGTCTCGGCCCGGGTCCAGCAGACCTCGGTGTCGACCAGGAGTCCGTCACAGTCGAAGACGACGGCCTGCGGGGTGGGGGGAAGGGCGCTCACTCTTCGTTCCTCCAGTCGGCGGCCGCGACGGTGGCGAGCAGCGGCGCGACACCCGGTTCGTTGCAGTCGATCCATTCTGTCAGCACCGACAGGACGTCCCAGCGGGCGGCGCCCGGGGGCAACTCCGTTTCGCCCAGGGCCGTCAGCCAGTGCCGGACGGCGTCACGCGAGCGGTGTTCGCGGGCGAGCGCGCCCCACCGGTCGGTGCGCCCGGCGAGCCGGTCGAGGCTCGGCTCCGCCGCCAGGTCGTGCGACGGGACGTCCTGTTCCAGCTCGGCGACCAGGCTCCGGGCCGGGCACGGCTGCCCCTCGGCGGGCGGGCTCTGCGTGAGCGCGGCGCGCAGCCAGGCGGTGCCCGTGCGGTAGGTGAACAGCCGCAACTCCCGGACCAGGTCGGCCGGTTCGTCGGGGGTGTGGACGAAGTTGAACAGCCCGTTGACCCGGCCGAAGCGGGTGCGCAGGTCACGGCCGTGCGCGGAGGAGGGATCGGCCGCTCCCTTGGCGGCGGTCAGCCGTACGCTCGCGGGCAGGCCGGATCCCGCTCTGCGCGTGTCACGCAGCAGGACGAGCGCGGACGGGCCGGAGCCCAGCAGGTGGTCGACGACCGCGATGCGCTGTCGTGAGGCGGCGTTGAACTGGTAGCGCCAGATCTCCCTGGTCAGGACCGGGTCGAAGGCGAACGCCCGGGCCGCGAAGGGCTTCCAGCCCTCCTCCTCCAGGATGTCCAGCACCCGCGGGCCGCGCCGGCCGGCCAGGGCGTCCGGCTTCAGGACCACGAAGGTGTTCGCGTGCAGCCAGGCCCGCTCGCTGGGGGAGCCGAACAGCTCCAGTCCCTCGCGCGCGTAGGTGTCCAGGCGGTACAGGTCCCGCTTGTGCGGGTCCACGGTGAGGGAGTCGAACGCCCGCGGCAGCACGGCCGAGCGGGTCGCGCCCGGCACGTGGGGGTCCGCCGGCGCCGGGGCGGCGGTGGTCGTCGTGGTCACCTGTCCTCTTTCCCGGCGGTCGCGGCACCGCCGCCGATGAGCTCCAGCACGGTTGCGCAGGCGGGGCGCTGCGGGTTCACCAGGTGCATGTGGCGTGCGCCGGGCACGGACACCGTGGTCAGCCGTGGTCCGTCCTGCGGCCAGTGGTCCAGCTGGTGGCGGGTGAGTTCCGCCGGTACCGCCTGGTCCTCCTGTGCGCTCACCACCGTGACGGAGGCCGCGTCGGCCGGGGCGAGCACGGGCGTCGCCTCCCGGTGGGTGCCGCCGGCGGCGAGGTGTCCGGCCAGGAAGACGTCGACGGCTCCCTCGCCGACCCCGAGGCGGGCCGCTTCGGCGAGGTCGCTCACCGGGGCGAGCAGCACGACGCGGGCCCCGCGGGCCTGCCCCTGGAGGGCGGCGAGCAGCAGATGGGCGCCCGCGGAGTGGCCCACGAGCACGGCGCCGTCCCAAGTGCCGTCCTTCTGCCCGAGCAGGTGCAGGGCGGCCCGGCAGTCCTCGGCGGCGCCCGGCCAGGCCCCGCCGTCCCAGCTCGGCCGGTACTCCAGCACGGCGACCCGGTGGCCGCGTTCGGCCAGGGCGAACGCCAGCGGTTCCAGATCCTGCGCCGTACGGTCGTGCCGCCAGAAACCGCCGTGCACCAGCACCACCGGCGCGGCCTGCGGCATCTCGGCGACGGGCGCGACGGGCGCGTCGCCGTCCTCCGGTTCCGCCGGCCCGTACAGGTCGATGCGCTGCCACCCGGACGGCCCGTACCGGAGGTGACCGAAGGCCGTGCTCACAGGAGGCCGAACGCTTCGAGTCGCGACAGCCAGTGGTGCATGCGCTCGTCGGACATGCGCACCTCGGCCCGGCGCTCGGCGGACTCCTCGGCGGCGCCCAGGCGGTACCAGACCGTCCCGTCGTCGCGGCGGATCATGAAGGCGCGCTGCTTGCGGGCGGGGCTCTGGATCATCAGCGAGATCGTCTCGGGCTCGGTGATGGTGGTGTGCAGCTGCTCGTGGTCGAGGGTGATGCACCGGCCGGCCGGCTCCTCGCGCACGAAGTACGGCCAGAAGCGGGAGACGTCGGCGCTCTCGTCGAGCGGCTGGTCGGTCGCGTACAGGGTGTGCTGGTACGCGCCGTGCAGGATGTAGGCGGTGAAGCTGTAGCGGTGGTTGTGGACCCGCTCGTACTGGTCGGTGTTGGCGAGCCGGAGCCGGATGCGCAGGCCCTTGTCCTGGTCGTCCCAGATCACGATCTTGTCGTCGAGCGCGTGGCACTCGAACTTCTCGCGCAGCTCCGGGGTGCGCAGCGCGCGGCCCACGAGGGTGCGCAGCAGCGCCCGGTCGTCGCCGAGCCGGCGGGCGATCGCCTCGGTGATCTCCGCCGCCGCCTCCAGGTCGTCCCAGCGCACCTTGGGAAGCGAGGCCATGAGCGCCTCGGCCTTGGCGACGTCCTGCTCGGAGGGCGCGGTCAGCAGGATCGACGGGGCGGGGTCCAGCAGGTCGTCGCCCGGGCGGGTCACCATCACAGCACCTCCATGGCCCGCAGACGGCCGGTGAGTTCGTCGAAGTAGTCCTTGCTGATGCGCTTGCTGCCGCGGCGCTCGGCCTTTTCCTTGTCCTCGCCGAAGCGCCACCAGACCCGGCCCGTCTCGCGCTCGGTGATGATCGAGCGCTCCTTCTCCGCGGGGCCGCGCAGGAAGAGCGAGACGGTGTCGGGGGTGGTGTACGTGGTGTGGATCTCGCTGTGGTGGAGCGTGTAGCAGTTGCCCGCCTGCTCGTGGGTGACGAACCGGGGCACCACGCGCAGGTCGGTGGGCACGGCGTCGAAGTCGTCCTGGGCGCTGCGCGGGATGTCCTCCTCGGACAGGCGCCCGGTGAGTTCGTGCCGCACGTGCTTGTACTGGCCGCGCATGATCAGCGAGGTGAAGGTGAACCGGTGGTCGTGCGGCCGGTCGCGGTGGTCCTCGGTCGAGACGTGCACGCGGATGCGGAAGCCGCGGTCCAGGGCGTCGTAGATGACGAGCTTGTCGAGCAGCCGGTGGTGCTCGCACTTGTCGAAGAGGTCCTCCTCCTCGCGCGCCCGCTCCAGCAGCTGCGTCAGGGCCGCCTTGTCCTCGGAGAGCGCGGTGAGGATCTCCTTGGTCTGCGCGCGGGCCTTGGGGAGATCGGACCAGTCGACGACCAGCCGGTCGAGTGCGTCAAGCATGTGGGGCTCCTTCTTCGGATTACGCGACGGGGAGACGGGCTTCCGACCGGACGGGCAGTCCGAACACCCGGTGCGCGGTGCCGGCGGCGAGGGTGCGGACGTCCTCGGGGGACAGGCCCTGCGACTGCGCGTTGGCCATCTGGCGGGCCAGCGGCACGGAGCCGGCCGCGACGATGCCGTCCTGCTGGTACCAGAGCGCGTTGTCCACGCGGTGGTGCAGGTCCTGGCCGCCGAGCCGTGCGGAGTCGCAACGGTCGGTCATCATCATCGAGTTCTCCACGCCCATCAGCTGGACGGCGCGGGTCGCGATGGCCAGGTCGACGTGCTCCCCGTCGAAGTTGATGCAGGCGCCGATCCGGCCGGCCGCCGCCTGGCGCATGATGGCGGCCGGGACCGGCCCGACGATCCGCGCCATCCGGTCGAGGGTCCAGCCGGGCAGGTCGTAGGAGGCGATGACGGCGTCCCGCTCGGCGCGCGCCCGGGCGCTGCGGAAGGCGTGCCGGATCAGCAGCGGCATGTCGTTGAACAGGTGGTCGGTGACGACGCGGACGCCGTTGCCGTTCCATTCGCTCTGCCAGGCCATCTCGACGATCTCGTCGACCTGTTCGGCGCTGCGCTGCGGATCGGCACGGGTGAAGTGGCCGAGCGCGGGGCGGATTCCGTGGGCCATCAGGAGCGGGACGAGCCACTCGAAGCCCGTGTCGCGGGCGGTGGGCTCGTCGTGGAGTTCGGAGGCGGGCGAGAACGCGTCCGGCGACAGGACGGTGTACGTCAGCCCGTACGGTCCGAGGGCGGCGAGGCGCTCCCACTCGTGTCTGCTGGGGGCCCAGACGGTCGACGCGGGAGTACCGCCGTGGCTGGCCAGCAGCGGCCCCTCCAGGGCGATGCCGGCGACGTGCGGCAGCAGTCCCTCGCCCCGCATGCGGTGGTACTCGTGCACGAAGGCCTCGAACTCGGCGAGCTGCTGCCGGTGGAGGTACATCGTGGGCAGGCTGAGGACGCCCTCGCTCGCGCACCAGGCGTCGAGGCGCGCGAGGTCGACCTTGGTGAAGTCCGAGAAATCGACGTCACCGAACCCATGGCAATGGACTTCCACGGGCGGCAGCCCACTCCATGGATTCGCCATAGGCGACCTAGACCCGCTCGCTGCAGTGGATTCCACGAGACAACTCCCCATCCAATAAGTTGGCCTTAGTGATTGTCGTTCACCGTACTCCGCTGCTACCAGTCCGCATCGAGCTCAGCATCATGCATTGCAGGATGGTGAAGGTGCGCTGATCGGCTCCGGCGGCTTAGTGTCGTTCCAGCGAAGCCGACGGGCTCCGGTCACCGGAACCTGATGGCCCGCCTATTCCCCGGGAAAAGGAGGTGATTCCACATGAAGAAGTACACCAAGCCGGCCACCAAGAAGGTTGCCTTCGGGACCGTTCTGATCACGGTCGTGTGATGTGCGCGCCGGGGTGCCGAGGTTCTCTGAAACCACGGCGCCCCGGCGCAAATCCTTTTTCTGGGTACTCCGAGATCGAGTGAGGTGAATATGTGCGGCCTTGCAGGTCTGGCCCGCACCGACGGGCAGGTGCTCTCGCCGGACAGTGACGGCCTTCTGCGTCGCATGGCGCGGGCCGTGGCCCATCGAGGCCCCGACGATCAGGAGTTGTTGCGTACCGGGCCGGTCGGCCTGGCCTTCACGCGACTGTCCCTCGTGGACCCCATGAACGGCGGCCAGCCGATCCACAGCCCCGACGGCGACGTGATCCTCATCGCCAACGGCGAGGTCTACAACCACCGCGAACTGGCCGCGACCCTGCCTTCCGGTGTCCGCCTTCGCACCTCCGGCGACTGCGAAGTGCTGGTCCATCTCTACCAGCAAAAGGGACTGCGGTTTCTGGACGACGTCCGCGGCATGTTCGCGATCGTCCTCTACGACCGCAAGAGAAACCGTCTCCTTTTCGCCCGCGACCGGTTCGGCATCAAGCCGTTGTTCCACCACCGGAACAAAGAGCGCGTGGTCTTCGGATCCGAGATAAAGACACTCTTCGAAGACCCGGCCTGCCCGCGCGAACTCGACTGGGAGAGTGCCCTTTCCGACCAGGCGCTCACCGGAGCGCCGGATTTCGTCGAGGGCGGCCCCAATACCTGGTTCCGCGGCGTCGAACTGGTCCCGGCCGCGACCATCGTCACGATCGACCTGCGTGACGGAAGCACCGAGAATCACCGCTATTGGTCCTTCCCCCGCACCGGGGATCTGTACGGCGAGCTCTCCCCCGCCGAGTTCACCGAGCGGTACGCGCAGGCGCTCGCCGACTCGGTGCGCGAGTGCGAGACCTCGGACACCGAGGTGGGCCTCTTCCTCAGCGGTGGTGTCGACTCCGCGTCGATCGCCGCCCTGAGCACCATCCGCCCCCGCACCTTCACCGCCCTCAACGGCAGCACCCTCGCCAACGAGGACGCCATGTACGGGCACCGGGTCGCCCGGCACTACGGGCTCGACAACCACCAGGTCCTCTTCGACGTCTCCCGCGTGCCGGGAGCGCAGGAGTGGAAGAACCTGCTGTGGCTGCTGGAGAGCCCCCAGTGCGGCCCCGAGGTCTTCTACAAGCGGGAGCTGTACCGCTTCGTCAAGGCCCGGTTCCCGGAGATCAAGGGCATGCTGCTGGGCGGCGGCAGCGACGAGTTCAACGGCGGCTACACGGCCAGTTTCGGCGACGACTGGCAGCAGTTCGCCGCCGGCATCGACGGCATGGCCCTGCGCGACGACCGCCACCGCCACCGCGGTCTCGCGGCCTGGTGGGAGCAGTCCCCGCAGCCGCTGGTGCGGGCCGAGGTGCTGCGCCGCGGGACGCCCGCCGAGGACCCCTACGAGCGTTACCTGCGCTGGAAGTACCGCGACGTCCAGCAGTACAACTGCTGGCACGAGGACCGGACGGCCGCCGGCAGCGGCATCGAGGCCCGGGTCCCCTTCCTGGACCACCGTCTCGTGGAACTCTCCGCCTGCGTCCCGCCGTCGCTGCGCTCCCGGCTCACCTGGGACAAGCGCCTGCTGCGCGACGGCCTCGACGGGGTGCTCCCGGCCGAGTTCGCCGAGCGCACCAAGGTCGGCTTCTTCTACGGCGACGGCATCCGCCACACCTACCGCGCCTTCGCGGGCATGCTCGCGGCGGACGGCGACGCCCTCCTCGAAGAGGCCCTGTCCGGCCCGCGGGCCAAGGAGTACCTCGACGCGGACAACGCGCGTGCCACCCTGCGCGCCCTGCAGCAGGACCCCTCCTCCGGGCACGTGGAGTTCCTGCTGCGCGCGGTCAACCTCGGCCTGCTGGACGTGATGCTGCAGCAGCCGCCCACGCCGCCGGTGGAGGCCGTACCCGCTCCCGTCCCCGTCGAACTGATCGTCGGGGACTGGGACGCGGAGCGCGACGGCATCGAGGCCCGGGTGCTGCGGCGGCCCGACCTGCACGACGCGCTCGTGCCCGCGCTGGACGACTCGGTCCTGCTGCTCACCGACCAGAAGGAGCCGCTGCTGCGCTACCTGGTCACCGACGGCGAGATCCAGTTCGTCATCGACGGCGAGGAGATGCCGCAGTGGCAGCGGCTGCTCGACGGCATCGACGGGCAGCGCACCCTCGGCGAGCTCCTGGCGGCCGCGGAGTGCGATCTCGCCGACGTCGAGGAACTGCTCTTCCAGTCGGCCGAGTTCGGCCTGCTCACCCTCTCCGGCCCGCCGACGAGCGAATAGCCGGGCCACCGGCCTGTCACCGGCGCGTGCGGTGGCAGGCCGGCAGCCATGTCCAGCCCCCCCCCTGACGACCGCGCCCCGGAAGGCCAACGCCCGCATGAGTCTCGACTTCACCCGCTGCCTGGACGAACTGGCCGGGCGTGAACTGCTGCCCGACGGCCGCGACTCCGCGTTCGTCGTCGGCTCCCTCGCCCGCGGCTGGGGCAACGACCTCAGCGACCTCGACATCTACGTGGTGGGCGAGAAGCCGTGGACCGGCAGCTCCTCCGGCACGATCCGCGTCCCGCTGAGCCACCCCGACGTGCCCACGGAGCACTTCTACACCGAGGAACGGCGCTGGGAGGTCAAGTACTGGACGTCCGGCCAGGTCGAGGAGATCCTCGCCAAGGTGTCCTGGGCGGAGTTCGACCAGGGCCGGACCGTCGGCCAGATGCTCACCCGGGACGAGGAGCAGCTGCTGGAGCGGCTGCTGGTGTGCCGCCCGCTGGACGGCGAGGAGTGGGTGCGCCGGCAGCAGCGGCTGATCGAGGAGTCGGCGTTCGCGGCGGCCGTGGTGACGCACTGCCTGACCAACGCCGACGACTTCGTGGAGGACGCCCTCGGGCAGCTGGCCACGGGCGACGAGGCGAGTGCGGTGCTGTCCGTGCGCCAGGCGTTCGGGCACGCGGTGGACGCCCTGGTCGCCGCGCACGGCGAGTGCGGCCGGCTGGTGAAGTGGCGGGCCCGGCGCGTGCGGGCCGCCGCTCCGCAGGCGCTGTCGTACGAGCGTTACTGGGCGGTCGAGACGATGCGCGACTTCGATCCGGACGACCCGGCGACCTGGGTCCGTGACGTGATGTACCTGTGCAAGCTCCTTTCCATGAGGGTGGAGATCTGAATGTCCCTGACCACCTCGGCGGCCGACGTCGTGCCCCGGCTCGGACTGGCGGCGCGCTTCCGCCGGTTCCGTGACAAGACGCTCATCGCCGTCGGACCGAACGCCATGGAGCTGTCCGACTCCGCGGCCTTCATCCTGGCCTGCGTGGACGGGGAGCGCTCGGTGGCCGCCATCGGGGCCCTGCTCGCCGAGGAGTACGGCATCGACGTCGACGAGGCGGTCGCGGACGCCGCTGACCTGATCGGCCAGCTCGCCGACGTCAGCGTCCTGGACCTGCCGAACACCTGACCCCTCCACCACCTTCACCAACGATTGGGAACCATGCGATGTGCGGGATTGTCGGGCTCTTCGTGGGGTGCTCCGCCCTGGCCTACTGCCCCCGCAAGGCACTCGCCCCGGCCGGTGCGGCGACGGTCGCCGGTGCCGCACCGGTCGCGGGTGCCGAGACCGTCGCAGGTGCGGAAGGTGCCGAACCCGGTTCCGGAGCAGGGCGGTTCGCCGGTGCCGGGCCCGCGTCCGGCCTCACACCCGGGGCCGGGGCGGACGGGCAGGAGGTCGACGTCTCCTACAGCTCCCCCTTCGGCCGCTGGGCGGAGCGGGCGACCGTCCGCCGGTCGCCCCGGCGCGAGCTGAGCGCGCCCTCCTCCGACGCCTCCCGCTACTTCTCCCCCGAGCTGGTGCCCGTCGCACGCCACCCGCTCATCGCCGAGCTGCGCCCCGAGCTGTTCGACACGGTGCTCGTCCAGCACCTCTACCGCTACCTGGACTTCACCGCCAAGCTGGAGACGCTGGTGGTCAACCGCACCGCGCTCGGCATCGCCCAGGGCAGCGTCGGCGTCGGACTCCCCGAGGAGATGCGCTTCGACGCCTACAAGATCTACTGCGACGAGGCCTACCACGCCCTGTTCTCGGTGGACTTGATGCGCCAGGTCCGCGACACCACCGGGATCGCCCCGGTGCTGCCCGGGCAGCCCTACTTCCTGCGGCGGCTGGAGGAGATCCAGCAGGAGCTCCCGCCGCACACCCGGGCCCTGGCCGAGCTGCTCTTCGTGACCGTCTCGGAGACGCTGATCTCGGCCAGCCTCGCCGAACTGCCGGTCGACAGCGAGATCGTGCCGGCCGTGCGGGAGACGATCCGTGACCACGCCGCGGACGAGGGACGCCACCACGTGTACTTCGCCGCCTTCCTGCGCTACCTGTGGGCCGCCCTGGACCCGTCCGCCCGGCGGGAGGCGGCCCTGCTCGTGCCCCGGCTGATCGCGGCCTTCCTGCAGCCCGACACCGACGCCGTGCGCGCCGAGCTGCTGGGCTACGGGCTCACCCGCGACGACGCCGAACAGGTCCTCGCCGAGGTGTACGACGCGAAGACCGTCGCCGCGCACACCCGGGCGACGGCCAAGCGGACGATCTCCTACTTCGTGGCACTGGACGTGCTGGACGACCCGATGGTGGAGCACGAGTTCCGCGCGTACGGACTGCTCTGACCCCCGTACGGCGCGGCGGGGCCCTGCGGTTCACCCCTCCCGGCCGCCCGGTGCCGCGCGCCGCCGTACGCGGGAGCGGGCCCCGACGGTTCAGGCGTCCAGGTCGCGGGACATCAGCCGGAGGCCGAGCGTCCCCTCCAGCCGGCCCAGCAGCTCCGCGGCCCTGTCCACCGCGGCCCGGCGGTTCCCGGCGCGCAGGATGAAGCGGGCGACGGCCTGGCCGGCGGCGACCGTCTCGCCCGGGCCGGTCCGGTAGGCGTCGAACCCGATGACCTCCAGGACGTCGTCCTGGCCGTCGAGCGGGGTGAGGCGGGCCGTGCCGGGCAGCCGTCCGCCGTCCCGGGGGACCACCGCGAACACGGCGGTGCAGCCGGTGATCTCGCCGGGGACGTCGACCGGTTCCCCGGTGATGAGCTGGAGCCAGGACGCGTAGATGTCCTGTCCGGTGGCGTGCCGGTAGGCGTGCGGCAGGCCGCCTCCCATGATCCGCGGGTTGAACTCGACGAGCACCGGCCCGCGTTCGGTCACCATCACCTCCAGGTGGAAGATCCCCTGGTCGGCCCCGATGGCCCGGCAGACCTCCTCGGCGTAGGCGACGCACTCGGCGCTCTCCCGCGGGGAGAGTCCCGCGGGGACGCACGAGCCCAGTTCGACGACCTCGTTCTCCGGTGCGCGGAACCGGCCGGTGACGCAGAACGGGAAGAACTCGCCCCGCCGGACGCCGATCTCCACCGACACCAGCCGCCCCGTCAGCTTCTCCTCCACCAGGACGCCCCGCGCGAACTGGGACCGCCAGTGCGCCGGAACCCCGTCGGTGCCGGTCAGCACCTTCCGGCAGGCCGCCGCCGCCTCCCGCGGGTCGCCGGCCACGTACGAGAGCAGGCTGGCGCTGCCGGACGGCGGCTTGATCACGACGGGGTAGCCGATCCGCCCGGCCGCCTCCAGCGCCTCGTCCACGTCGAGCGCGAGCGCCCAGCGGGCGGACGCCGCCCCCGCCTCCTCGAGCGCCGCCCGGCACCGGTCCTTGCGCCGGGCGGTGAACACCGCGCCGGGCGCCGTGCCGCGCAGCCCGAGGCTCCGGCAGGCGGCGGCCACCGCCTCGGCGGCCAGCTCCTGGAACGTCACCGCCACGTCGATCGGCACCTCGGCGTGGCACTTCTCCAGCGCTTCGAGCACGGCGACGGGGTCCGTGGTGTCGATCCCGTCGATCAGCCGGTCCACCGCCCGTACGGCCTTCAGGGTCTCGCCGGTGAGCGCGTACTGGGTGAGCGCGGGCTGGAGGAACGTCACCCGGTGGCCCGCCTGCTTGGCGAGCCGTACGGCCTGCACCGCGGGGGGATTGACGTCGACGATGGCGAGGTGCACGAGCGGTGTCCCTACGGTCGGTCCCAGGTCGGGGCGGGAAGGGGTCGGGTGGCGGGGCGGGGAGCGGGCGGGCGGGGCTCAGCGGTAGTGGACCTCGCCGGCGCGCACCCGGTACGGGTCGCGGTGGAACACCTCGAAGGACACCGCCGGCCGGCCGCCGAACCGCGCTCCGGCGGCGGCGAGGTTGCGGCCCAGGAAACCCCGGACGTAGGCCTCCGGCTCCTCGTCGGTCAGCGCTTGGAGGTAGGTGGCGTGCTCCAGCACCGCCTGGACACCGCGATCCACCGCCCAGGTGACGTCCACGGCGTGCGTGGGGTACGGGGATCCGGCCACCGCCTGCCAGCGCACTCCCTCCCAGGGCTCCAGGCCCTCCTCGGGGAACAGGTACCGGTTGGCGGCGTCGGCCGCCGCGTCGAGGGCGGCCCGGCCGACGTTGCGGTGGTCCGGGGTGTTCCACGAGACGCCGCGCCAGTGGTCGTGGTGGTTGAGCGTGAAGACCAGCTCCGGGCGGTGCCGGCGCACCGCGAGCGTGAGGTCCCGGCGCAGCGCGGTGCCGTACTCGATCAGCCCGTCGGGGTGGTCGAGGAACTCCACCTGCTCGACGCCGGCGACCGCGGCGCTCGCGCGCTGCTCCCGCTCCCTGATCGGCGCCGCCTTCTCGGGGTCCAGGCCGTCGATCCCGCACTCGCCCCGGCTCGCCATCAGGTACACGACCTCCTTGCCCTCGTCGACCCAGGTCGCGACGGCGGCGGCGGCCGAGTACTCGACGTCGTCGGGGTGCGCGACGATGGCCAGGGCCCGCGTCCAGTCGGTGGGAAACTCCTGGAGCTGTTCAGTCATGGGTCAGTTCCTCGTCGGTCGGTCGGGGGTCCGCAAGGCGGTCGGGGCCTTGGGGTGAGGGGTGGAAGAGCAGGGCGGGCAGCAGGGCGCCCGCGGCCAGGGCCAGCGCGCCCCCGGACACGAACACCGCGGCGGTGCCGGACCACTGCGCGACGAGACCGCCGAGCAGGGCGCCGACGGGCGAGACGCCGAGGATGATCCACCGGTAGACGGAGTTGACCCGTGCGAACAGCGCGGCCGGGATGGTCGACTGCCGGTGGGACATGCTCATCACGTTCAGCTGGACCATCAGCCCTCCGCACACGGCCAGCGCGGCGAACGCGGCCGGCGGGGTGGGCAGCGCGATCGCGGCCAGGCACAGCCCCACGGCGGGGGCGCAGAAAGCGAGGACCGCCCGCCCGCCGAAGCGTTTCAGCAACCGTGCGGCCACCAGGCCCGCGAGCACGCCGCCCACGGCGGGGGCGGCGGCGATGACGCCCATGGCCGAACTCGGCAGGCCGAGCCGCCCCGGGGAGACCACCCACACGGGCAGCATGGTCATGGTGGCGGCGAACGCGATGTTGCCGGTGGCGGCGACGGCGGCGAGGCCGATCAGGTCGTGGCGCCGCCGGAAGTAGGCGGCGCCCTCGCGCAGGTCCCGCCCCATCGACGCGATCCCGCGGCCGGCGGGCCCCGGCTTGCGGGGCGCGGCCGGCAGGGTGGGCGCCCCGGACGGGCCCGGCCGGCGGTCGAGCAGGGCGAGGCCGATCAGCCCGCCCGCGTAGAGCACGGCCGCGACGGTGAAGCCCACCCCGTTCATCGACGCGAGGACGCCGCCGAGGGCCGGGCCCGCGAACTGCGCGGCGAGGGTCTGGCCGGACTGCAGATTGGCGTTGGCCCTGGGCAGCAGTTCCGGGGTGACCAGACGCGGCAGGAGCGACTGGGCGGCGAGGTCGACGAAGGTACCCATCGCCGCGATCAGGAACGCGCCGGCCACCAGCGCCCACACCGGCAGCATGCCGGCCCAGGCGAGCAGGCCGAGTACGGCGACCAGCGGGAAGCGGGCCTTCGACGCCCCGTTCATGACGGCCATCGGCGCGCAGCGGTCGACGATCACTCCCGCGGGCAGGATCAGCAGCAGCCACGGCGCCCGCAGGGCGACGCCCACGGCGCTGACCACCAGCGCCGAGCCGCTCAGGGAGAGGGCCAGCAGCGGCAGCGTGACCAGGTAGACGCCGTCCGCCAGGTTCGAGCCCAGGACGGACGCCTGGAAGATCCGGAACGGGGCGCCGAGGCTCCGGTCCGCCGGTGCCGACGGGGCGGACCGCTTGGGGGAGGCACGCACGGGCCGTCTCACGCCCCCACCAGCAGAACGCTGTTCATGACGACGCCCGCGCCGGCGTTGAGCACGGGCCCCGCCGAGGGAGTGCCGTGCCGCACCAGCACCCCGGACGCGCGCAGTCCGTACAGGAACGGGCCGAGGACGTAGGGGACCTCGGCGTGGGTGACCTCGCCGCCGGCGGTGTGGACGAAGCCGAGGCGGACCCGGTCGGGTTCGACGTGCTCCTGGAGGACGTGGCCGCCCTGGCGCGCCGCCCGCTCGACCTCGGTGCGCCAGGTGTCGTCGGACACCGCGGCCCCGACGACGACGCCGCGGCCTCCGAAACCGTCCGCGGGCTTGAGGACGAGGCCGGAGCGGCCGGTCAGGGCCTCGCGCGGGGCGTCTCGGCCCGCGGCCGGCTCCAGCCGGACCGTCCTCGGGATGTGCGCGGTGACGAACTCCCTGTCCCGCGGCGGCAGTCGGTCCAGGTCCTCCCAGAGCCAGGCCAGTGTCGTCTTGTTGGTGAGCAGCATGGTGGCCTCCGGCGTGAACATCCGCACGGCGCCCGTGGACACCGCACGGGCCAGCGCCGCGAGGCCGGGACTCGCGCCCTGGCCGTGGCCGACGAACGAGCGGAACACGCCGTCCACCGGGCGGTCACCGGCCCGCAGGCGGCCGTCCGGGCCGGTGGTGAGGTCCTCCAGCGGGTGGCTGAACAGCTCGATGCCGTGGCGGCGGGCGCTGTGGAAGACGGGCGCGAGCCACGCGGCGAACCGGGCGGGGTCCTCGGCCAGCCCCGGCAGGTTGCCCACCCGGTAGTGCGGGAGGAGGACGGAGGCGCCCGCGGGCAGCGCGAGGAAGGACCGCAGGGCCGCGGCCCGCGCCTCGACGGCCGACGGCGGTGCGGTGAGGGCGGGCCCGCCGGGCAGCGGAACACGACGGAGGTGCCGCAGGAAGCGGTCCGCGACCAGGTCGGCCTGGAGCACGCCGCCCAGGGCGCTGTCGACGTTGAGTTCGACGAACCGGGGTGTGCCGCGCTCCATCAGGATGTCCGGGCGGATCGCGGCCAGCAGGTGCCCGCCGAGCGGGGTGTCGTGGTCGAGCAGGGGGAACGCCTCGGGCCGGGAGCCGAGCGCGGTCAGCAGCTCACCGGCGGTGCGGGCCCGGCGCAGGGCGGCGTCCAGCACCAGCCGGGCGGCGCGGACGGACAGGTCCGCCGTCCTGCGGTAGTCGGCGGCGGGCAGCAGCAGGGGGCGCACCGGCCGCCACAGGCCGTCGGCGCCGTGGACGCCGTCGAACAGCGCGGCGGCCGCGCGGGCGTCCACAACGTCGCCGGACGGCTCCGTCGCCGGGACCGCGGCCTCGTCCGGGCCGGCCGGGTCCGCCCGGCCGGCCCTTCCCCGAACTCCCATCAGCCGCTCCGGTCGTGGAGCAGCGCACCGAGCCGGTCCAGGCCCTCGCGCAGCACGGACTCCGCGCGCGCGAAGGTGACCCGCAGGCCCTGTTCGCTGTCGAAGACCTCGGCGGGCATCAGCAGGACGCGGCCCCGGTCCAGGACGCGCCGGCACAGCGCGAGCGACGTCTCCCCGGTGTGCAGCGAGAGCCAGGCGAACGGCGTCCCCTCGGGTTCCATGACGCGCACCGCGCCCTCGTGCCCGGCCGCCCAGGCGCGCAGGACCCGGTATCCGTCCGAGGTGAGCTTCCGGTACCGCTCCAGCCAGTGCTCCCGGCGCTGAAGGACCTCGGCGGCCAGCCGCTCGGTGAGCACCGAGTTGGAGATGGTGGTGAGGTGCTTGAGCTCCATGGCGGCACGCACCAGCTCCGGGGGACCGCACATCCAGCCCGTCCGCAGCCCGGGGAAGCCGTAGACCTTGGAGAGGCTGGAGACGGACACCGCCCGCTCGTAGCGGCCGAGCAGGGAGCCGGCGGCGAGGTCGGCCACGTACTCCTCGTCCAGCAGCAGGTGCCCGCCGTGCCGGCGCAGCGCGGCCAGCAGGGGTTCCGTGTCGTCGTCGGCGAGTCGTCGTCCGCTCGGATTGCAGGGCGAGTTGAGCACGACCGCCCTGGTGCGCGGTCCGATCAGCCCGGTGGCGGCGGCCACGTCGGGGCGTCCGTCGGCCGTCAGGCCCACGCACGAGACCTCGCACCCGAGCGCCTCCGGGACCGCGCGGGCCTGCTGCCAGCCCGGGGTGAAGACCACGACGTGGTCACCGGGCCGCAGCAGCGCCCGGTAGAGGAGGTACAGGGCCTCCTGGGCGCCGTGGGTGATGCCCACGTGGCCGGCGTCCCGGCCGTAGGCGTCCGCGACGAGCGAGCGGAGCCGGTCGCCGCCGGCGTCGGTGCCGTAGTCCAGGACCAGGTCGGCCGGCCACGGCAGGTCGCCGACGGTGGAGCAGTCGACGTGGCTGTCGCCGAGGTCGATGTCGTAGCGGCCCCTGGCGTCCTCGAAGACCCAGCGGCGCATCGGGTACCCGGTGCCCGGGCGGGCCCGCCTCATGCGGGCGCCCCCTCGGCCAGCCGCTGCCCGATGCCCGCCGCCCAGTGGCCCCGCAGCACCGGGCGGACCACGCCGGTGAGGGTGACCGTGCCGTCCGCGGCGATGCCGACCTCGACCTCTCCCCCGGGCATGTGAACTGTGACCCGTGGGCCGGTGAGGTCCAGGGCGTGCGCGGCGACGGCGGCCGCACAGGCGCTGCTGCCGGAGGCGAGGGTGTACCCGGCGCCCCGCTCGAAGATCTCGATCCGGAGGGTCTCCCGGTCGACCACGTCGAGGAGTTCGACGTTGATCCGGTCCGGGAACAGCGCGTGGTCGCGCACCGCCGCGCCGACCGTGCGGGCGAGGGCCTCGTCGGCGGTCCGGTCCGGTACGGGGATCACGCAGTGCGGGCTGCCGAGCTGCACGCAGGTGACCTCCCACGGTTCACCGGCGGCGAGCAGGGGCTCGCGCAGCAGGGTGCGGGCGGGGCCGGCCGCCCCGACGGCGCGGCTGTCCAGCGAGGCCGTGCCGAGGTCGGCGCTCACCGTGCCGGAGCCGAGGTCGAGGACCCGGACCGTGGCGGGGCCGGCGGACGAGTGCAGCGTGAAGGTGTCCGCGTCGGTGTGCCCGGACTCGCGCAGGTACCGGGCGAGGATCCGCAGGCCGTTGCCGCTCTGCGGGCACACGGAGCCGTCCGCGTTGAAGGTGAGCAGCCCGAAGCCGTCCTCGGCCGGCAGCGGTCCGTACAGCAGACCGTCCGCGCCGAGGCCGTGGTGGCGGTCGCACGCCAGCCGGACGTGCTCGGGCAGCGGCACGAAGTCCGTGCCGCTCGGGTCGACGACGATGTAGTCGTTGCCCAGCGCCTCGTACTTGGCGAAGTCCATGGCCGGAAAGGCTCCCCCGTTCACCCGCGCCCTCTCAGACCCCGGTCGGGACCGGGGCGTCGGCACGCATGCGTTCCAGCAGCGTGTCGAGGTAGTCCCGGGAGGTGTTGAGCCGGATCATCGCGCCGAGGGCGATGTCCCGTCCCGCTGCCGGATCGGCGCCGACCAGCGGGCCGATCACGTTCTTGAACCAGCCGGCGGCGTGCCCGGCGTCCACCCCGATGTGCAGGTCGTGGTAGACGATGCCGACCTCGTCCAGGTCGTGGCGCCGCCAGGCGTCGACCACGCAGCGGAACCGGCGCGGCGCCAGGTACTCGGTGACGCCGAAGTAGCCGACGGCCTTGTGGTAGTGACGGCGGGAGAGGGCGAGACAGGCCGAGATGTTGCCGGAGATCCCCGCTTCCAGCAGGAACTCGCGGCGTATGTAGTCGGGGTCGGCGCCGATCGCGTCCAGCGCCTGCGAGAAGAGGGTGGTGTGCACCCCGGCGGGCTCGCCGTTGCCCATCTCGTCCCAGTAGTTGGCGGCGATCTCCATCTTCTCGACGCCGTGCCGGCCGACCTGGAGGAGGGCGAGGATGTCGTCGAAGCGCGGGTCGAGGCTGGTCTCCTGCGCGAGCAGCAGACGCAGGTCGTCCGTGCTGCCGTGCTCGGCGAGATGCCGGTGGTAGAGGGGGTGCCAGCCGGCCGGGTGGTCGCTGATCACCGCCTTCAGCCAGCGGACGTACTCCGGGCCCGACTCGGGGTAGCCGGTGACGCTCGCCTCCGGGATCCGCCGGAGTTCGTGGCCGAGCACGGCCCGCTCCAGGACGGCCGCCACGTCCCGCAGGATCGGCTCACGTTCGCGGTCCGACTCCTGGACGGGTCGGGCGGAGAACTCGCGGTCGTAGATCAGGGACAGCGCGCCGTGGACCTCCTCCAGGGCCGCCCGGTCGCCGTCCTCGTAGGCGCGGCTCGTCAGTGCGCGGCACGCCGCGGCGAGGTCGCCACGGAAGCCGTAGTCGTCGGACATCCGGAGCAACTCACCGGCGGAGCGGTGCTCCAGGTCGCGCAGGAACGCCGTCACGCCCTCGGCGAGCACGTCTTTTCCGTCGGTACAGCTGTGCTGGGAAGCCGTGTTCATGGGGAATGCCGTCCGTCCTGTCAGTTCTCGTCGTCGAGCGCTGCGGCGTCGTGCTCGTCGCCGTACCACTTCTCGCTCCAGCGCGAGAAGGCGACGATGAAGATGTCGCGGTGGCCGGGCCGTTCCCCGGTGGCGACGATGTCCGTCACGTCGTGGGCGATCCGCCGGTCGTCGAGGAGGACCGCCCGGCCGGGCTCCAACGTGCCGTTCCAGAAGGGCTTCTCGTCCCCGGGGTTCCACAGCCGCGTCTCACCGCCCGTGACCCCTTCCCGGCGCAGGACGCCGATCATGACGAACTCGTGCCCGTCGTGGTGCACCCCTTCCGGCGTGAGCGGACCGGGCCGGCCCCGCTCCGCGCGGCTGCGGTTCTGGTGCACGTTGATCTGCCAGTCCTCCCTCCGGTCCAGCCCGATCTCCCGGGCGCCCACGGCGATGAGGGGGGTGAAGTCCGCGTCGAGGGGCGGGTACGTGCGGCGCATGCCGCCACCGACCGGGTTGAACTTCTTGAACGCGGTGTAGTCCCGGTGCGGCAGCAGCCCGAAGCTCCACCCGCCGTCGGCCGACGCCGTCAGCCGGTACTGGGAGAACTTCTTGTACCGGGTTCCGTGCCCCATGTAGGGATCGACCGGCAGCTCGTCGTACGTCGCCAGCAACTCCGGGGCGACCGGCGGCAGTTCGATCAGGGAGAAACCTTCAGCACCGAGCGGCATGACAGTCCTTCGCGTCGTCGGGGAGGTGGGTCACTTCTGCCACCGCTCGGTCTCCGCGAAGAACCCGTCGATGCCCGTCGTACGGCCCGACTCCACCGCGTTGCGGTAGACGAAGGAGCCCACGGCCAGATCGAGGACGCCGAGGCCGAAGGGGGAGAAGACGCGCGGCTTGCCGTCGCCCGGCCGGACCTTGCCCTCGATCACCTGGGCCAGGGTCCCGTCGACGAAGCCGCGGTGCCCGCAGCTCTGTTCCGCCAGGTGCACGGAGGTGTTGGCGGTCAGGCAGTGGTCGACGTCGTCGACCACGTTGTGCGCGCCCAGGATGATCTCGGGCGCGATGTCGCGCAGGGAGATGTTCAGCACCACCTGGCCCGGCTCGAAGAGGTGCGGGTCGGTGATGTAGGGCGTACCGGCCGTCGTGGCCAGCACCACCAGGTCGGCGCCCTTCACGGCGGACTCCAGGCTGTCCGTGCGCTCCGCCTCGGTGGCCAGCGTCTCGCGGGCGTACGACACCAGCGCGTCGGCGTAGCCGGGCACCTGGTCGTACAGGGCGAACCGCCCGATGTCCCAGCCGTCCGCGACGAAGAAGTCGAGGATGTTGCGGGCGATGACGCCCGCCCCGACGACGGCGATCCGGGCCGCGCGGGAGGAGCCGTGCAGCTGCGCGGCGCCGAGCACGCAGGACGCCGCGGTGCGTGCGGCGCTGATCTGGGACGCCTCCAGGCAGGCGAAGGGGTAGCCCGTGGCGTAGTCGTTCAGCAGCAGGACGGCGGACGCCCTCGGGACGTTGTGCTCGACGTTCTCGGGGAAGCTCGCGATCCATTTGATGCCGGCCACGTCGTAGCCGCCGCCGAGGTAGGCGGGGAGCGCGATGATCCGCGCCGAGGGCTTCTCGGGAAAGCGCAGGAAATAGCTGTTCGGGTTCACCGAGTCCCCGCCCTCATGGGCGAGATAGGCGTCCCGGACGATACCGATCAGTTCCTTCCGCGATTCGGAGATCACCTCACGGGCGACCGTACCGCTGACTACATCGAAGCCGAACATGAGGTTCCCCCACACAGTTCACGGAATTCACGGAGTTCACGGATTTCACGGAGTTTCATCGGCCCAGCACGGCCGGGAGCTGGGACACGGGGTCGACGCCGAATCTCGCGGCGACCCAGTCGTCGTCGTACACGGTGCCGAGGTAGCGCTCGCCCATGTCGGGCGCGATGGCCACCACCCGGGAACCGGCGGGGATGTCGAGGGCCCGGCTCTGGACCGCCGAGAACACCGATCCGCTGGAGCCGCCCACCAGCAGGCCGTGCCGCCGGGCGAGCATCCGGCAGGCCTTCACCGCCTCCGCCTCCTCCACCAGCATGACCTCGTCGATCAGGTCGGCACGGCTGATCTCCGGTACGCGGCTGGTGCCGAGGCCGGGCAGATGACGCGGCCCGGGCCGGCCGCCGAAGGTGACGGAGCCGACGCTGTCGACGGCGATGATCCGGGTGCGGGGCGAGGCCTCACGGAAGTGGGTGGCGCATCCGGTCAGGGTGCCCGTGGTGCCTGCGCCGACGAACAGGTAGTCCACCCGGCCGAGTTCGGCGAGGATCGACACGGCCGTGCGCGTCGCGTGGGCACCGGGGTTGGCGGCGTTGGCGTACTGGTTGAGCCACACCAGCGCCGGGTCCTCGGCCAGCATCCGCCGGATCAGCGCGATGCGCGTCCCGAGGAAGCCGCCGTTCGCGTCCCGCTCGTCGACCAGGACGACGTTCGCGTGCAGGGCCCGCATCAGCGCGACACTGTGCGGTGAGGCGTTGACGTCGGTGACGCAGGTGAAGTCGTAGCCCTTGGCGGCGCAGACCACCGCCAGGGCGACACCGAGGTTGCCCGAGGAGGACTCCACGACCTGGCCCCCGGCGCCGAGCAGCCCGCGCCGCTCGGCGTCCCCGACCAGCGCGACCGCGGTCTTGAGCTTCACCGAGCCCGCCGGGTTCAGCCCCTCCAGCTTCAGGAACAGCTCGCTGCCGGGCAGGACGTCGGGGAACCGCAGGAACACGTCGTCGGTGACGACGTCGTACACGCAGTCCTTGATCATGCGCTGTCCCGGCGCGCGGTCGCCAGCGACTCCAGGACGGCCATGGCGCTGGTCAGCTTCATCTCCGCCTGTGTCCACGCGAGGGTGCGCTCGCCCTCCAGCACGGCCGCGGAGATCTCGTCGCCGCGGTGCGCCGGCAGGTCGTGCATGAGGACGGCCCCCGGCCGACGGCCCATGAACGCCTCGTCGATGTGGTAGGGGCGGAAGATCTCCCGCCAGTCGGCGTCCGGCTTCGAGGTGCCCGTCGTCTGCCAGCGCGTCGTGTACACCACGTCGACGGCGTCCGGCGCCTCGTCGAGGGAGTGGGTCTGGCGCAGTACGGAGCCGTTGGTCTCGGCCCTGCTGCGGGCCGCGGCCAGCTCGTGCTCCGGCACGCCGTAACCGGGCGGGGTGAGCAGGGTCAGCTCGGTCCCCGCGTAGTGGGCCAGGCCGTGCGCCAGCGCCACGGCACTGTTGTTGCCCTCGCCGACGTACAGCACCTTGACGCCCTCGACGGCGCCGAAGTACAGGTTGATGGTGGCCAGGTCGCACACGCCCTGGGTGGGGTGTTCCTCCTGCCCCATGGCGTTGACCACGGGGATCCCGCCGTACCGGGACAGGGCGCGCAGCTGCTCGACGGGGCCCGCGGTCCGCGCGACCAGCAGGTCCAGCATCCGCCCGAAGACCCGGCCGGTGTCCTCCAGGGACTCACCGGTCTCCAGCTGGAGGTCGTGCGGGCCGTAGCTGATGACCTGGGCGCCGAGCCGGAGCGCCGCGGTCGTGAAGGCCGTGCGGGTCCGGGTGGAGGTCTTGGTGAACAGGATGCCCGCGACGGTGTCCCGCAGCGGGCGGTCGTGGTCGCCGCGGTCGGCGAAGAAGTCGCAGGACCGGCGCACCAGGGCGTCGAGGTGTTTGCCGTCCAGCTCGGACAGCGAGAAGACGCCCGTCTCGGGGACGCTCCGGGGCGTTCCCAGCAGGGAACGGCTCTCTGCAGTCATTTCCTTCTCCCGTGTCCGTCGTCAGAGCAACCCGGCGGACATGAAGGAGTCCCGTGCACCCGGCACGTCCAACACGCCTGCGGATTCGAAGAGTTGAAAGGTGTGCCGGGCATTGGCCCGGATGCCGTCCCGGGTCTTGTCCGGGGCGTAGACGTCGGCGAGGACCTCGTTCACCGCCGGCTCGTCCAGTCCCGCCGCACGGAGGGAGCCGCGCACCGGCACCAGGTCGGGGGTGAGGCTGCGGCTGACCAGTTCGGGCAGGCAGCGCGACGCCCGCTCCCGCAGGGCGGGGCTCAGGTCGTGCCAGAGTTCCCTGAAGAACGCCGCGAAGTAGGCGTGGTGGCGTCCCTCGTCCTGGGCGTGGTCCCGCACGACCTCGCGCACGGTGCCGACCACCGTCTGGTCCTTGGGGATGTCCTTCAGGATCGAGGTGACCAGCGTCTCGAAGACGACCACCTGCAGCAGCTGGACGAGGACCGTCTCACCGGGCATGACCGAGGCCCCGAGGCCGTCGAGCCGGTCCAGGAACGGGGCGAAGTCGTAGGCGGGCACCTCGACGCCGGTCGCGTCGCTCACCTGCTCCACCACGTCCAGGCTGTACAGGGCGTGGTAGGCCTCGTCGCAATAGATCTTGTAGGCGTCCAGCCGGGTCGCCGCCGGCAGCGGCAGGCCCGACGTGCCGTTCGCGATGCGCTCGGCGGCCCGGTTCACCACACTCGTCTCGAAGTGCATCGTGAACTGCATGTACTGGTACAGGTGCCGTGCGGTGATCCGGTAGCGCTCCTCGGGCTCCAGAGCGGCCACCAGGGGATGGTCCAGGTACGGGATGAGCGTGTGCGGGAAGAGGGTCTTGCCCTCCTCCAGTTCCCGTGCCATGACCCGCCGCGGGTCGGTCCGCACCCCGGCCTTGTCGTACCAGCCGTCCAGCGGCGACTTCATCTCAGCTCTCCTATGTCTGGATTCCCGTGACCGCGGAGGCCATCAGCCACAGCCCGACGGCGACCAGGGCCGCTCCCGCGACCGTCTCCAGCACGCGGCGCCACCCGTCCTTGCGGAACACGTCCCCCATGCGGGCGACGACCGCCGCGTACGCGAGCAGGGAGAGGAAGCTCAGGGCGACATGAACGGCCGCCAGCAGCAGCGAGGAGGAAAGGGACGACCCGTCGGCCGGGAGGAACTGCGGCAGCAGGGAGGTGTAGAAGACGCCGACCTTGGGGTTTCCCAGACTGGTCAGCGCGCCTTGGCGCCAGTCCTTCGCGGAGCGCTCGGGTGGCGCTTCTCCCCCGGTCCGGCGGGCCGCGTCCGGTGTCCCGGTCCGGCGTGCCGCCATGAGCGCCTGCGCGCCGAGATACACCAGATACGCGGCTCCGGCGGCCCGGAGCACATTGAACAGGGTCGGCGACGCGGCCAGGGCGGTCGCGAGCCCGATGGACGACATCAGGGCCCAGGCGACCAGCCCCGCGCACACACCGGCGGTGGTGCGGATCGCGCTCCTGAAGTCACCGCTCAGCGTGTTGCGCACGACGACGAGCGTGTCGGCCCCAGGAATGATCACCAAGAGACCTGCGACTGCCACATAACCTGTTACGTCAATCAACGGGATCCACTGCCAGGTAGGCCGAATTCAGCAGGCAGGCCGGGGACCATCAGTCCCAACGAATGTCGGGCGCCTGCCCGCACCGCTCGAGAGAGAACATGTCACGAATGAGCGAGGACATTTTCGGTCTCCTGCTTTCTGGGATTGCCAGGTGGAACGGGATTTCCGGGTAGTACAGGCTCGGTGGCCCGGTTTCGAGCATCACCCATCACCGTTCAACAACTCCAGCCCCGCGGCCTTCATCTCCCTGCAGTGCAGGGAAATGAGCCGCACAGGCCGTGGACGGGCCGCCCGGCGGGCTCCCAGAGTGGAGCGAGTCATGCCGCAAACCGCCGCGAACGTCTTCGGGGCCCGAGAGAACAGAGACGGAGTGCCCTTGTCCGCACCCACTCCGGCCGGCGCCACCCTGACGCCCCTGGGCCGCCGTTCGGCGGCCGGGCCGCTGCGCATCGGCGTCCTGGTCTCCGCCACCGGCGCCAATCTCACCACGCTGCTGGACCTGCAACGGACCCGGCCCGAGGAGTTCCGGGTCTGTCTCGTCGCCTCGCACGCGGAGCGGGTCAAGGCCCTGGACGTGGCACGGCAGGCAGGGGTCGAGGCGTGGCCGGGCGACTTCGACCGCGTCTGCGGAACGGCGTCGGCAGCCGTCGGCCGGGCGGGCCGCGAGGCCTACCGGGACCGGGCCCGGCAGTGGCACGACGCGCTGGACGCACGGATCGCCGGCTGGGAGCGGGACAACGGCGAGCTGGACCTGGTCGTCCTCGCCTACCACCGGTGGATCGACGGCCGGCTGCTCGACCGCTACCGGGGACGCATGATCAACCAGCACCCGGCGGACCTGTCGGTCCTGGACGAGGAGGGCCACCGGCGGTTCACGGGCAAGGACCCCGTGCGGCTCGCGATGGCGGCGGGCCGCACGACGACCCGCACCTCCTGCTTCCTCGTGGACGGCACCCGGGACGGCGGCGCGATCCTCGCGATGGGCCCGGAGGTGCCCGTCGAGGGCCGCCGGCCGACCGCCGAGGACGCCGAGGTGCAGGAGACGAAGCAGAAGAGCCTCAGCGACCGGCCGTGTCTGCGGTGGTCGGTGGAGGCCTTCGCGGCGGGGCGGCTCGCCCTGTCGGACCAGCAACACCGCGACGGCAGCCGGGTCGTGGTGGTGGACGGAGAGCCGACCGGACTGGGCGGACGGCGACTGACCGGGGAGCTGCTTCCATGACCGACCTCGCCGACGAGCGCATCCCCTCCTTCGCCGGGGCGGGCAACCTGGTCTACCGCGAACCCGACGTCCCCCGGTTCGTCTCCGGCTCGGGCAGCTGGCTGACCGCGCACGACGGGCGCCGGTACCTCGACGCCGAGGCCGCCAACGGCACCGTCGCCTTCGGCTACGACGCCACCCTGCTCCAGGAGGCGATGCGGCGCTGCGAACAGCTGCCCGCCCTGCCCTCGTTCGCCGAGTCCGAGCTGCGGCTCAAGGTGCTGTCCCGGCTGGAACCGCTCGTGTCCGACGTGCTGGGCACGCCCGGCCGGGTGGAGCTGGACCTCGGCGGGGCGCAGGCCATGGAGACGGCCCTGCGCATCGCGTTCGCCGCCAACGGACCGGGCACCGTCGTCGTCTTCGAGGGCGCCTTCCACGGCCGCTCCGGCGTGACCAGCATGCTCAGTTCCAGCCCGCGCTACCGGGAGCTGCTCGCCGCGTGGGGCCTGGAGGTGGTTCGCCTCCCGAGCCCGGACCATCAGCGGTGCCCGCACGCCGTCGCGGGAGCCGGCTGCGGGCCGGGCTGCCGTGAGGCCGTCACCCGGTGGGGGTCCGAGCTGAGCGGCGTCGGCGGGCGGGACTTCGGCCGGAAGGTGTCGGCGTTCGTCTTCGAGTCCGTCCAGAACGTGGGCGGCATGGTGGAACCCGACCACGAGCTGCTGCGCGCCGCCGTGGACCATGCCCGGGCGCAGGGGGCGGTGGTCATCGCGGACGAGATCTTCACCGGTATGCACCGGGTGGGACCGCGCTGGGGGTTCCAGCGTTCCGGGGTCACCCCGGACATCGTCGTCACCAGCAAGGGCCTCGCCAACGGCGGTGCCGCGCTGAGCATGGTGTGGTCCCGCGAGCCGCTGGGCGGCCCCGACCGGTACCGGCCCGGCAGCCACTCCTCCACCTACATCGGCATCCCGAGCGCCCTCGCCGTCGTGGACACGGTGCTGGACCGCTGGGAGCGGTGGACCACGGCCGACAAGGACGTCCTGCGGCTGGAGGAGGCCATGCGCGAGCGGCTCACCGAGGTCGCCGCGCGGCATCCGGACCTCGTACGGGGCGTGGACGCGATGGGCGGCACGGCGCGCATCGTCCTCACCGGGCCGCACGCCGGCCGGATGCGGCACCTGTTCCGGTCCGGGCACCCGGACGCCGGCGTGCTCGTCGCGACGACCGGGATGGCGCCGGACGTCATCAACGTGCACCCCCCGCTCGTCATCGGGGAACGCGAACTGGACTTCTTCGCCGAGGTCTTCGAGACGGCGCTGAACGGGATCGCCTGATGGGGGTGGAGACGGAGCGGAAGTTCCTCGTCGGCCCCGGCTGGCGCGAGACGGTGGTGCGGACCCGGGAGGTCCGCCAGGGCTACCTGACCGACGGGCCCGAGCGCGCGGTACGGGTGCGGATCACCGACGGCGCCGAGGCGGTCCTCACCGTCAAGGGTCCCCGCCGGGGGGCGCGCAGGGCCGAGTTCGAGTACCCGGTGCCGCTCGCGGACGCCGAGGAGATCCTCGCGGGACTGTGTCCGCAGCCGCTGGTGCTGAAGAAGCGGCACTACCTGGGCGGGCGGTTCGACGGCTGGACCGTGGACGAGTTCTACGGCTCCAACGCCGGTCTGGTGCTGGCGGAGCTGGACGCCGAGGACGCGGCGGACGTGGTCGACCTGCCCGAGTGGGTCACCGAGGAGGTCACCACCGACCTGCGGTTCGACAACGCCTCCCTGCACGGCCGCCCGTACCCCACCTGGGCGACGGGGCCGGCAGCCGCGCCGCGCCCCTTGCGGGACCCCGCCGACGCGGAGCTGGTGATCTTCGACAACGACGGTGTGCTGGTCGACTCCGAGCCGATCGCCAACCGCGTCCTGGCGGCGCTGCTGACGGAGGCCGGGTTCCCCACGTCCTACGAGGACAGCGTGCGCCGCTACATGGGCGGCACCCTGGACCGCGTCCGGGCCATGCTGCGGGCCGAGACCGGACGGGAGCTGCCGGCCGGGTTCACCGGGCACTACCGGGCCCGGCTGATCGAGGCCTTCGAGCGGGACCTGCGTCCGGTGTCCGGCATGGCGGAGGTCCTCCGGGCCCTGTCCCGGCGCGGCACCCCCTTCTGCGTCGCGTCGAGTTCGCCCCGGGACCGGCTCGCCCTCGGCCTGCGGGTGACGGGGCTGGCGCCCTTCTTCGGGGATCGGGTGTACTGCGCCGACGACGTCACCCGGGGCAAACCGGCGCCGGACCTCTTCCTGCACGCGGCGGTCCGCATGGGGGTCGACCCCGCCCACGCGGTGGTGGTCGAGGACAGTGTCCCCGGAGTCGACGCCGCGACGGCCGCGGGCATGACCAGCATCGGCTACGCGGCCCTGACCCCGGCCGACCGCCTGTCCGCCGCGACCCGCGTGGTGCGCGACACCTCGGGCCTGGCGGTGGAGCTGGGGTTGAAGCTCTCCGAGTGAGGGCGCTCTCGGGGGCGGCGGAGGCAGCCTCCGGTAGTACGGTCCCGCCATGACCGAAGGCGACGGTGTGCCCGAGAAGGTGGCGTGGGTCCTGATCCGCGGCGCCGCGGTGCTGGTGACACGCAGTCACGGCAGGGACCGCTTCTACCTCCCCGGCGGTCACCGCGAGCAGGGCGAGTCCGACCGCGAGACGCTGGTCCGGGAGATCGACGAGGAACTGCGCACGGCGATCGACCCCGGCTCCATGACCCACGTCGGCACGTTCGAGATCGGCGAGGGCCATCCGGATCACGACCCGTTCCGCATGATCTGCTACACCGCCGACCACCACGGCCGACTGACCCCTTCCCGGGAGATCGCCGAAAAGGCCTGGTTCCAGTACCAAGACCGCCCCCGAATCTCAGCCATCGACGCCCTCGCCTTCGACGCCCTCCACGAGAGGGGGTGGCTGGCGTGACCCGCAGTCAGCCCGGGACAGGGTCTTTGCGTTCCGGGTCCGGGTCCGGGTCCTCGTGGTCGTCCGGCGTTCCGGTCCGGGTCTGGGCGGGGACGGTCGGGGCGGGGCCCGGGGCGGACGGGAGGTGGGACCAGTGGGTGGTGACTCGGGTGTAGGCGTAGATCACTGACGCCATCGCCAGGAGGAGGACAGGGCCGGAGACCTCCGGGACGGCGGCCATACGCGTCGGCAGGTAGCGGTACGACAGCAGGAGCGCGGCGAAGAGGCTCGTGCCGTAGGCGACCAGGGAGATGCCCGCCCGGTCCCAGCCGCGGTCGTGCGCGCGGAGTGCGGTCTCGATGGTGAGGGCGAAGACCACCCCGGCGACGAGGTCCACGCCGTAGTGGTAGCCGAATCCCAGCGTCGCGGCGAGGGTGAACACCAGCCAGAACGTGCCCGCGAACCGCAGCAGCCGCGGCGCCCGCCGGGTGTGGACGAAGATCGCGACGGCCCACGCCGTGTGCAGGCTGGGCATGCAGTTGCGCGGCGTGATCCCGTCGTACGTCATCGGCTCCGGGACACCGACCGGCAGCGGCGTGTGCGGCCACAGGTTCGCCGCCGCCCACTGCACGCCGCCGGTGCCCGAGGCGCCCGGGCCGTAGGCGAAGACCGGCCCGACCACCGGGAAGAGCATGTAGATGCCCGGCCCGAGCAGGCCGATCACCAGGAAGGTGCGCACCAGGTGATGGCTCGGGAAGCGGCGCTCGGCCGCCACGTCGCGCAGCTGGTAGAGGGCGACGACGACCGCGGCCACCGCGAGCTGACCGTAGACCAGCTGGAGCAGGTGGCTGCTGAAGGGGTCGGTGGCCGCCACGATCCGGCCCGCCAGCCACGACGGGTTGCCCAGCGCGTGGTCGGCGGTCGCCACGTACTGGTCGAGCACGGTCGGGTGGGTCTTCGCCGTGATGAACAGCCAGGTGTCACCGGTCTTGCGGGCCGCCACCAGCAGCAGGCCCAGCCCGACGCCCTTGAGCAGCAGAACACGTTCGGCGCCGGTGCGGCGCGTGACGGCGACGACCGCGAACCCGAGCATCACCCACAGCGCCCCGGTGCCCAGGGAATGGCCCTCGGCCGCCTCGGCGCCGAGCACCCGGCGCACCAGCAGGAGCACGGCGTCGATCCCGAGCGCGGCCCCGGCCGCGATGAACCGCTGCCGCCAGGTGAGAACCACCATCGTCAACGCCAGTCCGCCGTACAGCGGCCCCGGCTTGGGGGCGAAGACGAGGGCCCTCACCTGAGTGGTGAGCGGCCCGGGCTCGCCGTAACGGCGGGCGGCGATCTCCAGGGCGGCCAGGAGGGCGAGAGCGACCACGCCCGCCGTGCCCCACAGCGCCGCACGCCGGTGGCGCGACGCGTCCTCCGCGGTCACGCCACTGAGTCGGGAAAACACCCGCGATGCCCTGGATATCAATCTTTTGGCCGATTCACTTTTGGCCGATTCATCGGAATGGCTGGGTAGATGGTGAGCGATGGCGGGACCACCGCGAGTTCGAACATGCTAACGGAGTGACCTGCGGCGGCGCCCCTGTCATCCGGCCACACCCACCACGCGGCACCGCCCCCCTGCCACGCACGCACCCGACCCGCAGCGCGGCGCGGCACCGCCCCGTCACGCACGCACCCGACCCGCAGCGCGGCGCGGCACCGCCCCCTGTCACGCACACCCCCGGCCCCCAGCGCGGCGCGGCACCGCCCCCTGCCACACAGGCACCCGCCCCGCAGCGCGGCGCGGCACCGCCCCCTGTCACGCACGCCCCCGACCCGCAGCGCGGCGCGACACCGCCCCTTGTCACGCACACTCCCGACCCGCAGCGCGGCGCCGCCCCGTCACGCACTCAGCCGTACCGCCACGCGGCGCCGCCCCTCTCACGAACTCACCCGCACCGCCGTCCGGACCAGCCCCGCGACCCCCCGGGACCGGCTGTGCGGCGGCCAGGCGATCACGGTCGTGACCGTCGGCGCGTCCTCCACCGGCACCGCGGCGAGGCCCTCCCGCAGCTGGGACCGGCAGGACTCCGGTGCGATCCAGCAGGCCCGGCCGAGGGCGATCAGCTGGAGCAGCTGTGCGTGGTCACGCGCCTCGGGGCCGGGCCCGGCCGGGTAGGTGCCGTCGGGTCCGGGCCAGCGCGGCATGGGCAGGTCGGGCAGCCCGGTGACGTCGGCCGTGCGCAGCCGGGGCCGGCCGGTGAGGGGATGGCCGGCCGGGAGGATCGCCACCTGCTCCTCCGAGCAGAGCTCCTCGGTGTCGAGGCCGGACGTGGTGTCGAACGGCAGATGCAGCAGCGCCACGTCGGCCCGGCCGTCGCGCAGCATCGGGCCCTGCTCGCCCATGCCGCACAGCAGCAGATCGACGGGGACCGCGTCGGGCTCGGCGGCGTAGGCGTCGAGCAGTTTCGCCAGCAGCTCGGCGGACGCGCCGGCCTTCGTGGCGAGGACCACCCCGGCCTGGCCCGCGGGGGCTAGGGCGGCCCGGCGGGTGCGGCGTTCGGCGGCCTCGACGGCCGCCAGCGCCGCGCGGGCCTCTTGCAGCAGCACCGCCCCGGCCTCCGTCAGGGTGACCGCGCGGCCGCCGCGTTCCAGCAGCGTGGCTCCCAGGCGCCGTTCGAGCTGCCCGATCGCCCGGGACAGCGGGGGCTGCGCGATGCCGAGCCGCAGCGCGGCCCGCCCGAAGTGCAGCTCCTCGGCGACGGCGACGAAGTACCGCAACTCCCTGGTCTCCACGGCCCGATGGTACTGCCACGAGCTGGGCCGATACCCGTGCGGTATCGCCGGCCACCCGATCGGTGTTGGCCGCGCCGCACCGGGCCCGGACAGGATCGACCGCATGAGCGAACAGACGATCGCGCTGGTGACCGGCGCGAACAAGGGGATCGGATACGAGATCGCGGCCGGCCTGGGCGCCCTCGGATGGCGGGTCGGGGTCGGCGCCCGGGACCGGGAGCGGCGCGAGACCGCCGTGGCGAAACTGCGGGCGGCCGGCGCCGACGCGTTCGGCGTGCCGCTCGACGTGACCGACGACGCGAGCGTGACGGACGCCGCCGCACAGCTCCAGGAGAGCGCGGGACGGCTCGACGTGCTGGTCAACAACGCGGGGATCACCGGCTCCGTGCCGCAGCTGCCCACCTCGGTCGACCCGGCGACGATGCGGACCGTCGTGGAGACCAACGTGATCGGCGTCATCCGCGTCACCAACGCCATGCTGCCCTTGCTGCGCCGCTCGCCGTCCCCGCGCATCGTGAACATGTCCAGCGGCGTGGGGTCCCTGACCCGGCAGACCACGCCCGGCAGCGACACCGGCCCGATCGCCGCCGCCTATTCGCCGTCCAAGACGTTCCTCAACGCCGTCACCGTCCAGTACGCCAAGGAACTGGACGGCACGAACATCCTCATCAACGCCGCCTGCCCCGGCTACTGCGCCACCGACCTCAACGGGTTCCGCGGCGTGCGCACTCCGGAGCAGGGCGCCGCGGTCGCGATCCGGCTGGCGACCCTGCCCGACGACGGCCCGACCGGCGGCTTCTTCGACGACGAGGGCGAGATCCCGTGGTAGCCCCTGGTCCGCCTCGGGTACGGCCCAACGGGTGATGTGACATTCGTCGCGACCGGGGCGATCCAGCCCGCCCGAGGGCCTGCCGCCCGGCGACGGCGGCGGCAGCGGCACATCCGCCGTCGCCGGAGGTCACAGGGCCGGCACGCGGGGGCGCGACAGGAAGGTCCGCGCCCGTGCGGGGCAATATCTGTGCCCGCAAAATGAGAAATAGGCGCGGGGCCCGCGGAATATTCCTCGATCACCCACCGGCCCGGAATTTCCTGACGACACCCGGCCGAACCCCCCGTGCTACTGTCGATCTCAGTTGCAGGTGTGGTTGCCAGAAGGTTCATTTCCTACGGGGTAATCATCACGGCGACACGGAATTCACAGAGAGTGGATTCCCGAAACCGCCTCCGAAGGAGAACAAAATGGCTACCGGTACCGTGAAGTGGTTCAACTCTGAAAAGGGCTTCGGCTTCATCGAGCAGGACGGCGGCGGCGCCGACGTCTTCGCCCACTACTCGAACATCGCCACCCAGGGCTTCCGCGAGCTGCTCGAAGGCCAGAAGGTGTCGTTCGACATCGCGCAGGGCCAGAAGGGCCCGACGGCCGAGAACATCGTGCCCGCCTGACCTCGGCGCTCGCGCATATTCCGCAGCCGGGGCCCGCACCTGAAGGGGTGCGGGCCCCGGCTCGCTTTTTTCCCGACGGCCCCACCCGGCCGTATCGACTTCGGCTCGTCTCGAGATTCTCTGCGCCGCTCCTCTGCTGCGGATTTCCTTGCTACGCGCCCGTCAAGGAAGGTCCCGCATGAAGCGCGCCCACACCTCCCGTACTCGTGACCGTTTCCCGAGGAACGACGGCCCCGACCGCCGCTCCGGCGGCCCGCGCCGCCCCCGGAGCGCCGCGACCCGCCGGGCTCCGCAGGGTGAGTTCGCCCCGCCGGAGACGATCACGCCCCCGCTGCCCGCCGTCGACTCGTTCGCCGGCCTCGGCCTGCCGGCGCCGCTGTCCGCCACCCTCGCCCGCGAGGGCGTGACCGCGCCGTTCCCGATCCAGGCGGCGACGCTGCCGAACTCGCTGGCCGGCCGGGACGTCCTCGGACGTGGCCGCACCGGCTCCGGCAAGACCCTCGCCTTCGGCCTCGCCGTACTGGCCCGGACGGCCGGGCGGCGCGCGGAGCCCCGGCAGCCGCTCGCCCTGGTCCTCGTGCCCACCCGGGAGCTCGCCCAGCAGGTCACCGACGCGCTCACCCCGTACGCCCGCTCCGTGAGCCTGCGGCTCGCCACGGTGGTCGGCGGCATGCCGATCGGCCGCCAGACGAGGGCGCTGCGCACCGGCGCCGAGGTCGTCGTCGGCACACCCGGACGGCTCAAGGACCTCATCCTCCGCGGCGACTGCCGCCTGGACGACGTCGACATCACCGTCCTCGACGAGGCCGACCAGATGGCCGACATGGGCTTCATGCCGCAGGTCACCGCCCTGCTCGACCAGGTGCGCCCCGGCGGGCAGCGGATGCTGTTCTCGGCCACTCTCGACCGCAACGTCGACCGGCTGGTGCGCACCTACCTGCACGACCCGGTGGTGCACTCCGTCGATCCCTCCGCGGGCGCGGTCACCACGATGGAGCACCACGTCCTCCATGTGCACGACGCCGACAAGCACCGCACCACCACCGAGATCGCGGCCCGCGACGGCCGCGTGATCATGTTCCTGGACACCAAGCACGCGGTGGACCGGCTGACCCAGCACCTGCTGAGCAGCGGCGTCCGTGCGGCGGCCCTGCACGGCGGCAAGTCCCAGCCCCAGCGGACGCGGACCCTCACCCAGTTCAAGCAGGGGGACGTGACCGTCCTGGTGGCGACGAACGTCGCGGCGCGCGGCATCCACGTCGACAACCTCGACCTCGTCGTCAACGTGGACCCGCCCGGCGACCACAAGGACTACCTGCACCGCGGCGGCCGTACGGCCCGGGCCGGCGAGTCCGGCAGCGTGGTCACCCTGGTGACCCCGGGCCAGCGGCGCGGGATGAGCCGGCTGATGTCGTCGGCCGGCATCACCCCCCGGATCACCCAGGTGCGTTCCGGCGAGGCGGAGCTGGGCCGCATCACGGGCGCACAGGCCCCGTCGGGCGTCCCGGTCGTCATCCCCGCGCCGCGCGCGGAACGCCCGCGCGGCTCGTCCGCCCCGTCCCGCGGCCGCCGCGGGCGCCGCCCCGCCGGCCAGGGCCGCCCGTCCGGCGAGGCGGCGCGGTCCGGGGCACAGCGCCGCACCGGCTCCGGCTCGGCCGCGTAGGACCCCAGGCCGCCAGAACATCCCCGATCCGCAGGAGACGCCATGACGCCGGTCCGGACGCAGCACCCCGCCACCGCCCACGCCCCTCTGATCCGTGACGACATGACGGTCGAGGTGGCGCTGTCCCTCATGGCCGGCGCGCAGGTCGACCACCTCGTCCTCTGCGACGGGGACGACCAGAGCACGGGCCTGGTCACCCTGGCCCGGCTCACCGCTCTGCGGAACAACCCGGCCTACACCGACCGGGTGCGCCTGCGGGACGTCCCGGAGGAGTGAGACACCGGCGGATCACCGCCCACCGGAACCCGTGAGGGCCCTGCCGACGCGCGTCGGCAGGGCCCTCATCGGCATGTCGCGTGGCCACGGCCGGCGAGCCGATGGGCCACGGGCGGCGAGCCGATGGGCGATGGGCCATGGGCGGTGGGCGATGGGCGGGGCGATGGGCGGCAGAGGATGCCTGTACCGGCCGGATCCCAAAATCTGTCTTTGTCAGGGTAGACATTGCCCCTTCCTCTGGTTAATCTTCTTCCCGTAGACATGGTCAGAGGAGAACCGAGCAAGGACGGAGGAGCAGACGCCATCAGGATCGCCCGGCCCGGGACATTCGGGTCCGGGTACCGCAAGACCCCGGATTGGATGGTGGTCCCCGGTCACGCAGCCGCGATCCCCGCACCCCTCCCGCAGTCGGGACCGGTAGCGGAAACAGAAGGTCGGCACCGCATAAGGGCCGACAGATGGTGTTGAATTTCCTTCGGGGCCCTGGTGCCGTACGGCACCAGGGCCCCTCGACGCGTTGCACTACGAGGTGACATGCCAGCTGATACCCCGCTCAGCGATCGTCTGGACGACGACGACTACCCGGCCTACACCATGGGCCGGGCCGCCGAGATGCTCGGTACCACCCCCGGCTTCCTGCGCGCCATCGGTGAGGCGCGTCTGATCACGCCGCTGCGCTCGGAGGGCGGGCACCGCCGGTACTCCCGTTACCAGCTGCGGATCGCCGCCCGCGCCCGCGAGCTCGTCGACCGGGGGACCCCGATCGAGGCCGCCTGCCGCATCGTCATCCTCGAGGACCAGCTCGAGGAAGCCCAGCGCATCAACGCCGAGTACCGCCGTGCGGCACGCGAAGGGTCCGGCGGTCCCGAAGCCGGTCCCAGCTGACCGCCCGCGGGCATCGCCGCCCGCAGTCGAGCGGGGCTCACCTCCACTCCTCGTCCCCCCAGGCCGGCGGCCTGGGGTTTGCTGTGCCCCCGGCCGGTGCCGGGGCCGGCCCCCGGAGTGGACCGGTACCCCGGCCATCAGGTCACCGCATCAGGTCACCCGTCCCGGACTCTTGACTCGTCGAGCGGAAGTGGCGATTCTCGTCGCACACTTTGCGAGGTCATGACAAGACGGTCTCGCTGATCCGCCGACCGAGGGACGTGGGCTGTGACCGGTTCCGGACGCCCGTACCGCCGCCGCAAGAACGTCACCGTGGTGTCGCTCCTCCTGCTCGTGCTGTCGATCGCGCTCGGCCCCACCCCGAGTGCGGCGGCCGGGAACGACTGGTGGGAGCCGACCGCCCGGCCCGCCCCGGACTCACAGATCGGCGTCACGGGCGAGCCCTTCACCGGCACGAACGCCCAGGGCGAGGTGCGCGGGTTCGTCGACGCGCACGACCACATCTTCTCCAACGAGGCCTTCGGCGGCCGGCTGATCTGCGGCAAGGCCTTCTCCGAGCAGGGCGTCGCGGACGCGCTCAAGGACTGCCCCGAGCACTACCCCGACGGGTCGCTCGCGATCTTCGACTTCATCACCAACGGCGGCGACGGCAAGCACGACCCGAACGGCTGGCCCACCTTCAAGGACTGGCCGCGGCACGACTCGCTGACCCACCAGCAGAACTACTACGCCTGGATCGAGCGGGCCTGGCGCGGCGGGCAGCGGGTGCTGGTCAACGACCTCGTCACCAACGGCGTGATCTGCTCGGTGTACTTCTTCAAGGACCGCTCCTGCGACGAGATGACGTCCATCCGGCTGCAGGCCAAGCTGACGTACGACATGCAGGCCTACGTCGACAGGATGTACGGCGGGCCCGGCAAGGGCTGGTTCCGGGTCGTCACCGACAGCGCGCAGGCCCGCAAGGTCATCGAGCAGGGCAAGCTGGCCGTCGTCATGGGCGTCGAGACCTCCGAGCCGTTCGGCTGCAAGCAGGTCCTGGACATCGCGCAGTGCGGCAGGGCGGACATCGACAAGGGCCTGGACGAACTGCACGCGCTGGGCGTGCGCAGCATGTTCCTGTGCCACAAGTTCGACAACGCCCTGTGCGGCGTGCGGTTCGACTCGGGCGCGCTCGGGACGGCCATCAACGTCGGGCAGTTCCTGTCGACGGGCACGTACTGGAAGACGGAGAAGTGCACCGGCCCGCAGCACGACAACCCCATCGGCAACGCGGCGGCGCCCGCGGCCGAGAAGAAGCTCCCGGCGGGCGAGGAGGTCCCCTCGTACAGCGCCGACGCGCAGTGCAACGTGCGGGGGCTCACCGAGCTCGGCGAGTACGCGGTGCGCGGCATGATGAAGCGCGGCATGATGCTGGAGATCGACCACATGAGCGTCAAGGCCGCCGGCCGGGCGCTCGACATCTTCGAGTCCGAGTCCTACCCGGGCGTGCTGTCCTCGCACAGCTGGATGGACATGGACTGGACCGAGCGGGTCTACGGCCTCGGCGGCTTCATCGCCCAGTACATGCACGGCTCCGAGGGTTTCGTCGCGGAGGCGAAGCGCACGGAGGCCCTGCGCGACAAGTACGGCGTCGGCTACGGCTACGGCACCGACATGAACGGCGTCGGCGGCTGGCCCGGGCCGCGCGGGGCGGACGCGCCGAACAAGGTCACCTACCCGTTCAAGAGCGTCGACGGCGGCTCCGTCATCGACCGGCAGACCACCGGCGAGCGCACCTGGGACCTGAACACCGACGGCGCCGCCCACTACGGCCTCGTCCCGGACTGGATCGAGGACATCCGCCGGGTCGGCGGCCAGGACACGGTCGACGACCTGTTCCGGGGCGCCGAGTCCTACCTCGGCACCTGGGCGGCCTCCGAGCGGCACGAGGCCGGGGCCAACCTCGCGGCGGGTGCCGCCGCGTCGGCCAGTTCCTCGGAGTGGAGCCTGTTCACGAGCTACAAGCCGCACCGGGCCGTCGACGGCGACCGGGGCACCCGCTGGGCCAGCGACTGGAGCGACGACCAGTGGTACCAGGTCGACCTCGGCTCGGCGCGGACGGTCGGGCGGGTCACCCTGGACTGGGAGCGGGCGTACGCGAAGTCGTACCGGATCGAGCTGTCGGCCGACGGCACGACCTGGCGGACCGCCTGGTCCACGACCGCGGGTGACGGCGGTCTGGACACCGCGCGCTTCGCCGCCACGCCCGCCCGCTACGTCCGCGTCCACGGCCTGGAGCGCGGCACCGGCTGGGGCTACTCCCTGTACGAGGTCGGCGTCCACAGCGGCTGACGGGCACGAGAGGGGCTCCATGGCACGGTTGCCGTCCGCCGAGCGGCGGCGACAGCTCACCGAAGCGGCGATCAGGGCGATGGCCCGGGACGGCGTCCCCCGGACGACGACCCGGTCCATCGCCGCCGAGGCGGGCGTCTCGCTGAGCGTCTTCCACTACTGCTTCGACTCCAAGCAGCAGCTGATCGAGTCCGTCATCACCACCATCACCGGGCACTACGTGACGGTGGTGAAGGAGGCCCTGCGCCCCAGAGCCACCCTGGAGGAGACCGTCCGGGCGGGTTTCCAGGCGTACTGGGACCACGTCCGGGCCCACCCCGACGAGCACATGCTCACCTACGAACTCACGCAGTACGCCCTGCGCCAGCCCGGTTTCGAACATCTGGCGCGCCGTCAGTACGAGCTGTACGCCGAGACGTACACCGAGCTCATCGACCAGCTGCGGCAGGCCATGGGGCTGCGGCTGCGCGTGCCCGTGCCGGTCCTGGCCCGCTACCTGGCCGCCATGACCGACGGCCTGACGCTCAACTACCTCGTCCTGGGCGACGATTCGGCCTGGACGGGCATCCTCGACACGGTCACCGCACACGTCGCCGGGCTGGTGCGGGAGGACTGACGGCGGTCTCCGCCGAATTGGCTGTCATGGGAACGCCTCAGAGGGGCATTCGAACACAACAAGACGAAACAGTGAGGAGAGTGCGGCCCGTTGGGTCCGCGCCATCGACAACTGGGAGTTTTCCATGGCGAGTTACGGCGGTTCCTCTGCCGCGTCCTCCGGTTCGCGTACCAACGGCCTGGCGATCGCGAGCCTGTGCTGCGGCATCATCGGCCTGTTCTTCCTGAACATCATCCTCGGCCCGCTGGCCATCGTCTTCGGTGCCGTCGCCCAGCGCCAGGCGTCGGTCAAGAACGGTGCCGGAATGGCGAAGGCCGGCATCATCCTGGGCATCGTCGACATCGTCCTGTGGCTGGTCCTGCTGGCCGTGGCCAGCAGCAACGGCGGCTTCAGCTGGTACGTCGGCGGCTGACGGCCGCCCCACGGTCCACGGCCGGGGCGGGGTGTGCGGGTGGAGCGACGGCGGCTCGCTGATTCAGCGGGCCGCCGCGGTCTTCTTGCGGGCCCGGTACGCGGCCGCCTTGATCCTGTTGCCGCAGGAGTCCATCCCGCACCACTGCCGCCGCATGCCCCGCGAGCGGTCGATGTAGGTCCGCGTGCACTCCGGGTTCCCGCACTCCTTCAGCAGGGGCACGTCCGGGCCGCTCAGGAGCTCGACGGCGTGCCGCGCCACCAGCGAGAGGGCCTCGTCCGGCGTCGCCTGCGTCCAGCGCCCCGACGGGGTGAGCTGGGGCACGGCGGGCGGGGTGCGTGCCGCGTTGTTCAGGACGGTCAGCGCCGCCTTGTCGTACTCCTCCCCGAGCAGGCGGGCGGTGACCAGGCGGTGGATCGCCTCCCGCACGGCCCTCGCCCGCTCGACGTCCGCCTCCCGGCCGGGGGAGACCGCGTCGACCAGCCCGGACTCCACGTACCAGGCGTCCAGCCGGTCCGGCGTCACCAGCGTCTCGCGGCGCGCCGAACGGCGTGCCCGGAGCGTGGCGGCGAAGTCCAGGGCCGGGTTCCCGCAGACGAAGACGTGATCGAGGTTCACGTCACCATTCTGGCCGGTGACCTTTTCCACGGCAAGACTCGGAACAGCCGCCGACCGCGGAGTTGAACGCCGACGTCCGCGCGGTCAGCGGCGGCGTACGGTCAGCCCCGCGCGAGTCATTACCAGTCGAGCAGGTGACGCACAGGAGACCGGACAGGGCCAGGCCGGTGCCGACGAGGGCGGGAGCGCCGTGCCCCTCACGCCCCCGCGGCCTGCCGTACGGCGCGGGGGGACGCGCCGAGCTCCTTGTGGCAGGCCTTGTTGAAGGCCTGGAGGTCGGGGATGCCGACCGTTGCCGCGACGGCCGGGATCGCCAGGGTCGAGGCGACGAGCAGGTGACGGGCGCGCTCCATGCGGCGGCGCCGGACGTAGCCGACGACCGTGTGCCCGGTGTCCTCGCGGAACAGCCGGGTCAGGTGGGTGTGCGACACCCCGGCGACCCGGGCGATGCCGGGAACGCTCAGCGGATCGGCCAGGTGCTCCTCGATGTGGGCGACGGCGGCGCGCAGCGCCGGGTGCCGGGTCCCCGGGGGCGGCGCGGAGGCCTCGGTCAGACCGGTCGTGCGCCACAGCACCGTCCACAGTTCCGCGGAGGCCCGGGCCGGGGACTGCGCGCAGGCCGCGATGGTCTGGCGCAGCAGCGCGCTCAGCACCGCCGTGTCCGCCCCGGCGTCCTGCATCGCCGGAACCCGCCGCCGCTCCCCGTCGCCCGGCAGCCGGAAGTGGGCGTACAGGTGCTCGCAGCGCGTGGCGCCGTAGTGGAAGTGCACCTCCGTGCCGGGCGGTACGAGGCTGAGGTGCCCGGGGCGGATCGGGTGCCGGGCACCGTCGAACTCCAGGGTGCCGGAGTAGCCGTAGAGGTGCAGCTGCCACAGGTGCGGGAGGCGGAAGACCTCGTGCGGGCCGGCCGAGCCGTGCACGCCCACTCCCGCGTGCACCAGGTCCGGCGGCCTGTCGAGGGTCAGCTCCACCAAGTTCGGCATGGTGGAAAATTACCAGTGGATGCCGATTACGACCCACGACAGCGCGTCTCCCCGCTTCTACGGTTGCGGCATGTCAACCACGAAACAGTTGCTGAGCTCGGCCGAGGTGGCGCGGTTCACGGCCCACGGTTTCCTGCGCCTGGACGGCGTCGTGCCCCAGGAGATGAACGAGGAGGCGCTCACGGTCTTCGCCGCCGGGGAGATGCCCGCCGTCCCGTACGGCACTCCCGTACCGGCGGCCTTCCCCGAGGGTTCCTTCACCCGCCGGCTCCTCGAACTGCCCGTCGTCGCGGGCGCCCTGGAGAGCCTGGTGGGCCCGGATCCGGACGTCGACCACCACTTCCTGCACACCCGCATGCCCCATGAGGGCAGCGCCCAGCCGTTGCACGCCGACGCCCTCATCGACGTGCGGCCCGACGCGTTCGACGTGCAGCTCATGTACTACCCGCAGGAGGTGACCGCCGACATGGGCGGCACGCTCGTCGTCCCGGGCAGCCACCTGCGCCGCATCAACGAGTCCGACACCGGCCGCTACCAGAACCTGCGCGGCCAGACCCGGCTGACCTGCCCGGCCGGGACCGTGCTCCTGCTGCACCACGGCATCTGGCACGGGGGGCGGCGCAACGACAGCGGCACCGTCCGCCACATGTACAAGATCCGCTTCAACCCGACCGTGCCGCAGGTGCGGCTGTGGGACACGCGGGACCTGGACTCCGCCGCCGTCCGCGAGGAGCTGGGGCGCTCCTTCCCCTGGTACGAGCAGGCCACGGGCCGGCTGGAGATCCACAACCGGGTCCTGCTGTGGCGCTCCCTGTCCGCCGACCCCGGCTTCGACATCGAGCACTGGGCCACCCGCATCGCCAACCGGCCCGCGGTTTCCGCCGCCCACGCCACCCTGAGGAGCACCGCATGACCACCACCCGGCAGCAGGTCCTCGTCCTCTACCTGGACACCTCCGCCCTGGACTCCCGGGTCGTCGGCTGGGCCCGTTACGACGGCACCGGCGCGACCCGTCCGACGACCGGCGACAGCGACGAACCCCCGTACGAGACGGGAGTCGGCGCCCTGGAGGACGGCTGGCGGCTGTTCCAGGCCGCCCCGCTCGTGCCGCCCTATCCGGGGGCGGAGCACACGACGTCGTTCCTCAAGCACGAGTTCTTCTTCGAGAAGCTGGTGCACCACTGAGAACGACCACCGGACCGCCCCCGGCGGTGGCCTTCAGGCCGCGCAGCCAAGTGGCCGGCGGCCGCTGCCGGGCCGCATCACGGGGACGCGCTTCGCCCCGTCCCCGCTCCTCACCGCCGAAGCCGACGACCTGGACGGCCCGCGGACCCCTCGGAGGCCTCCTACCGCTTCCGGGCCCGCTCATCGCGCCGACCGTACGCACCCCGGGGCACGGGAGCCAGGCGATGTTCCGGGCCCCGGTTCGGCGAAACCCCGGGCCGAGGCCCGGGGTCGAGTCGTCGTGGGGGTGCGGGGGTCAGACGAAGGCGCTCTGGCCGGTGATCGACTTGCCGACGATCAGGGTGTTCATCTCGCGGGTGCCCTCGAAGGAGTAGATCGCCTCGGCGTCGGCGAAGAAGCGGGCGATGTCGTGGTCCAGCAGGATGCCGTTGCCGCCGAAGATCTCCCGGCTCCAGGCCACGACCTCCCGCATCCGGGCGGTGACGAACGCCTTGGCCAGGGACGACTGTTCGTCACGGAAGATCCCGGCGTCCTGCAGCCGGGCCAGCTGCACCAGCATCCCCCAGGACGCGGTGATGTTGCCGAGGCTCTTGACCAGCAGGTCCTGCACCAGCTGGAAACCGCCGATCGGACGGCCGAACTGGCGGCGCTCCCGGGCGTAGCCGAGGGCCAGTTCGTAGGCGCCGACCATGACGCCGAGCGCCTGCCAGGCCACTCCCGCGCGGGTCGCGCGCAGGATCTCGGCGACGTCCCGGAAGGAGTCGATGCGCTGCAGGCGGTTCGCCTCCGGCACCCGGACGCCGCTCAGGGTGATCTCGGCGTTCTCCACGATCCGGAAGGCGATCTTGCCCTCGATCCTCACCGGGCTGAAGCCGGGCGTGCCCTTCTCCACGACGAAGCCCTTGACGTGGTCGTCCTCCTCGTCCCGGGCCCACACCACGACGTAGTCGGCGAAGGTGGCGTTGCCGATCCACTTCTTGGCGCCGTTCAGCACCCAGGTGTCGCCCTCGCGCCGGGCCGTGGTGCGCATGCCGCCCGCGACGTCGGACCCGCCGAGCGGCTCGGTCATCGCGAACGCGCCGATCTTGTCCATGGCGGCCATCTCCGGCAGCCAGCGGTCGCGCTGCTCCTGGTCGCCGCCGGAGGCGACGGAGTACATCGCCAGGCCGTTGTGGACGCCGAAGAAGGTGGACACCGAGGCGTCGGTGCGGGCCATCTCCATGGCCAGCGTGCCGCTGAGCAGGTTGCTGACGGCGGGGCGGTGCTCGCCGTAGCCCTCGTAGGGCAGGCCGGCGAGGCCGCTGTCGCGGAACAGGGCGATGAGCTCCGTCGGGAACGTGCCCTTGGCCCAGTTCTCGTTCACCAGCGGCCCGACCTCGTCGCGCATCAGGGCGCGGGCCTTGAGGAGGAGCCCCCGCTCGTCGTCGGGCAGCAGGGCCTCGTAGCCGTAGAAGTCGCCGGTCAGCCGGTCCTCGAGCGGTTCCGTGGTGGTGGTCATCTCAGTTCTCCTCCTTGTCCGCGCTGTCCAGGGCTGCCAGGACAGCGAGTTGCCTGCGGTCGCGCGCCCCGGTGAGTTCCGGGTACGTGGAGGAGCCGTAGGCCTTTTCCACGGCTTGGATGAGCCGTTCCTGCCGGTCCTCGTCCTGCGGCGGGGTGCCGTGTCCCGCGCCGGTCCGCTGCATCGACCTGCCGATGTGCTCGACCAGGTGCCGGTAGCCGCCGGGTCCGCCGCCCAGGTGCGCGCCGAGGAACGGCCCGACCGTGGCCCAGCGCAGGCCCAGCGAGTTGATCACGACCTTGTCGAGGTCCTCGGGGGTCACGACACCCTCCTGGACGAGGTACACGGCCTCGCGGCTGAGCGCGTTCTGCAGGCGGTTGCCGACGAAGCCGGGGATCTCCTTGCGCTCGACGACCGGGGTGCGGCCGACCGAGGCGTAGAAGTCCACCGCGGCCCGCACGGCGTCCTCGCCGGTGCGTTCGCCGGGCACGACCTCGACCAGCGGGACCAGGTGCGGCGGGTTGAAGGGGTGGCCGATCAGGACCCGGGCGGCGGCCCCGTCCGGCAGTCCGGCCGTGAACGCGCTGGACGGGATCGCCGACGAGGAGCTGAGCAGCAGCGCGTGGCCGGGGGCCGCACGGGCGAGCGTGGCGAACAGGTCCTGCTTGAAGTCCGTCCGCTCGGGGCCGTTCTCCTGGACCACGTCCGCGTCCCGGACGGCCTCGGTGACGGAAGCGGCCACGTGCACACGGCCGGCGATGCCGGTCACGTCCAGGCCGCGGGCGGCCAGGTGCGGGGCGTACGTGGCCAGGGCCTCGTCCACCGCCCCGGCGAGGTCGGGACGCGGGTCGCTCACCCGGACGGTCAGGCCGTGCGCGGCGAAAAGGGCCGTCCAGGACAGTCCGATGGTCCCGGCGCCGATCACGGCGGCCGTGCGGAAGGTGCGGGTCATGACGCGGCTCCCTTCAGGTAGTCGTGGACCGGCTCGACGCCCGCCAGCGTCAGGTCGGTGAGGATGTGGCTCGCGGAGACGACCTCCAGGACCGGCAGGTCGGCCAGCGGGGCGAGCACGTGCTGGAACAGCTGGAGCCGGGCGGGGCCGGTCCAGGCGCCCTTGACGGTGACGTCGGTGATGCGGGTGCGGACCAGTTCCTGCACGCGCGGCGGACCGTCGTAGCCGGGGATCGTCTTGAGCATGAAGGCCGGCACGGTGATCTGTGCCTCGGCCTCGGCCCGGTCCAGCTCGTGGTGCTTGTAGCCCATGGTCGCGGTGGCGACCCGCAGACCGCCGTGGTCGAGGGTGCCGACGAGCGCGCCGGAGTCGACGTACAGCGAGGGGGAGCCGATGACCTTCGGGTAGGCGGAGACCTCGCGGCCGGAGGCGGTCGCCGGGAAGTTGTCGAGGTACATGGCGTGCAGGTACTCGCCCCGCTCCCCCTCGAAGGCGACGGGGATCGCCTGGCCGGCCTCCGTGTAGGGGCCGTAGCCGCTGACGTCGCCCATCCTCATGACCTCGAACCGGACCAGCGGTTCGTCGATCCGCAACGGTTCGGGGACGACGGCCCGCAGGGCGTCCGGGTCGGTGCGGTAGACGACGTTGAGGTACTCGCGGTCGGTGAAGCGCGGGACCATCGGCGGGTACGCGGGGCCGGTGAGCGGGGTGGTGACGTGCCGGCGCACGTCCGTGGCCTTCATGTCCGGCTCACCGCCCGTTCCACCGCGCGGGACGGCGCTCGGCGAAGGCCGTCATGCCCTCGCGGACGTCGTCCGAGGCCATCAGGGACGTCATCTCGCCGCGCTGGAAGGCGAAGGCCTCCTCGTCGGGCGCCCCGTCGGCGGCGCGCACGACGCGCTTGACGGCGGCGAGGGCGAGCGGGGCGTTCTCCGCGACCCGCTCGGCCAGCCGGAGCGCCTCGGCGACGGCCTGTCCCTTCGCGGTGACCCGGTTGGCCAGGCCCAGTTCACCGGCCCGGCGGCCGTCCACGGGCTCGCCGGTCAGCAGCAGTTCCATGGCGAGGTGGTGCGGGACGCGCCGGGGCAGCCGGATGACGCCGCCGCCTGCCGCGATCAGACCGCGCTTGACCTCGGGCAGGCCGAACCGCGCGTCCTCGGCCGCGACGATCAGGTCGCAGGCCAGCGCCAGTTCGAAACCGCCGCCCATCGCGAAGCCCTCCACGGCGGCGATGAGGGGCTTGTCCGGCCGGGCCTCGGTCAGGCCGCCGAAGCCGCGGCCCTCGACCTCGGGCGACTCGCCGCGCAGGGCGGCCTTGAGGTCCATGCCGGCGCTGAAGGTGCCTCCCTCGCCGGTCAGGACGCCGGCCCGCAGGGTGGGGTCCGCCTCCAGCTCGTCGAGTGCGGCGGCCAGCGCGGTGGCCGTCGCCGCGTCCACGGCGTTGCGGGCCTCGGGACGGTCCAGGGTGATCAGCAGGGTGGAGCCGATGCGTTCGGTGCGCACGGCGGGGGGTGCGGGGATGCTCATGACGGTCGTCCTCCTGTGGTGGTTCAGCGGGTGAGGGCGTCGAGTTCGGCGAGGACGTCCTCGGTGTCCTGGCCCGCGACCGGTGCGAGACGGCGGATCGAGCCGGGGGTGGCGGAGAAGCGCAGCGGGATGCCGATGGTGCGGACCGTGCCCTCGGTCGGGTGCTCGGCGGTGTCGAGCAGGTGGCCGTCACGGACGTAGGGGTCGTCGTGGGCGCGGTCGAGCTCCAGCACCGGCGCCATCGGGATGCTGTGCTCGGCGCACACCTGCGCCCACTCCTCGGTGGTCAGCGCCGGGGCGCAGGTCTCCAGGAGCGCGGCCAGGTCCTCGTGGTCGGCGCTGTCGATGGCGTCGCCGTTCACCCGCGGGTCCTCGGCGAGGTCCGGACGCCCGGCGGCGGTGAAGAAGTCCCGGTAGTTGTGCGGGTTGTACGGCATGACACAGGCCAGACCGTCCTTGGTGCGCACCGCCTTGTGGCCCTTCAGCATCGACAGGGGGAAGCCGGTGGGGCCGGTCTCGGGTACGTGGGTGTGGCCCGCGAGGTGCTCGACCAGGTTGAAGGCGATCAGGGTGTCGGTCATCGGGACCTCGACGAGCTGGCCCCGGCCGGTGGCGTTCCGGTGCAGCAGGGCGGCCAGGACGCTGTAGGCGATGGTCAGCGAGGAGACCTTGTCGCCGAGGATGGTCGGCAGGTAGACGGGCTCACCGAGGGCCCGGTCGGCGATGTCGACGAGGCCGGAGGCGGCCTGCACGGTCTCGTCGTAGGCGGCGTTCCCGGCCCGGTCCGAGTCGCTGCGGAAGCCCTGGGCGTGCGCGTAGACGAGGCCGGGGTTGCGGGCGGCGACGTCGGCGTAGGACAGGCCGAGGCGGTGCAGGGCGCCGGGGCGCATGTTGGTGATCAGCACGTCCGCGGTGTCGATCAGCCGCAGTGCGCGCTCGCGGTCGGTGTCGTCCTTGAGGTTCAGGGACACGCTGCGCTTGTTCCGGTTGACGTTGAGGTTCAGCGGGGTCATGCCCGGGGTGGTCCTGTAGTGGCCCACGCGGACGGTGTCAGCCGGCGACTCGATCTTGATCACGTCGGCGCCCAGGTCGCCGAGGATCTGGGCGGCGTAGGGGCCCATCACCACGGTCGAGAGGTCGATCACGCGGACGCCCTGCAGCGGGCCGGCGACGGTGTCGGTGGTGTCCGTCATCGATTTCTTCACTCCTCGTTACGCCATGTACGTGTATCCGACAACTAAATTAGCTCGAATATCTCGGCGAACGGAAACGAATGGAATGACCGAATAACGAAAAGCGGCATGACCACTGTGGTCATACCGCTTTCTGTGAAGGTTTTCCGGTGATTATGAGTGGAGCGGGTCGGCGAACACCTCGCGGGCCGCCGCCACGACTTCCTCCAGGTCACCGCCGTTGGCCCGGTCCTTGCGCCAGATCAGCCCGGTCTCCAGACGGGGATGGAAATCGGAGAAGGGGAGCACGATGACATCGTCGAGACGGTAATGGTGCACAGGGCTCCTGGGGTCCAGCATGGAAATGGAGAACGCCAGGCCGCTGGAGACTATTTCGGAGATCCCGTCGAAGGTGGCGCCGCCCAGTTCGATGCGCTTCTTGATGCCGAGTTCGGCGAGCTGCTGGTCGAGGCCTCGGAAGTAGGCGCTGGTCACCGCCGTCGGGGAGCCCGCGTAGGCGAGTTCCGCCAGCTCCGCCAGGGCGACGGACTCGCGGCCCGCGAACCGGTCCCGGGGCACCACCGCGCCGAGCCGCTCCGACATCACCGGCACCTGCTCCAGCGCCGGGTCGCCACCGGCCGGGAGGCGCGCCAGGGTCAGCGCCAGCCTGCCGTCGCACACCGCGTCCACGAGCCGGTCGGTGCCGCCGGGCCAGCGCTTGATCTCGAACCGTTCGCCGACCCGCTCGGCGAGGGCGTCCATCCGCTCCCGCAGGTCGGGATGGACTCCGCTGGGCACGCCGAGCAGGAGGGTGGTGCGCCGCGGCCGGGCCGTCTCGTCCAGCCGCCACTTGATGGAGTCGACCTGCTCCAGCACCCCGCGCGCGATCGGCAGCAGCGCGTTGCCGGCGGCGGTGAGCCGTACGTGGTGGGTGTCCCGGTCGAACAGGCGGTGACCGACCTCGTTCTCGAGGTCCTTGATCCGCCGGCTCAACGGCGAGGCCGCCATGTGCAGTCTGCGGGCCGCGGTGGAGAAGTTGAGTTCTTGGGCGACGGCGAGGAAATAACGCAGGTGCAGGAGCTCCACGGCAGCAAGCCTAGGGCAGCTCCGGTTCCGTACGGTGCGGTGGCCGGGCCGTGAGGCCGCGGCTGCCTCCGGGTGAATGCGGCCGTCCGGGCGTGACCGGGCCGCCCGCCGCGGGAAGGGCTGGCGCATGCCGAAGTTCCTCATCCAGGCCTCCTACACACCCGACGGCACCCGCGGACTCCTCAGGGAGGGCGCGAGCGGCCGGCGGGCCGCCGTGGAGCAGGTCGTCAGCGGGCTCGGCGGGCGGGTCGAGGCCATGTACTTCGCCTTCGGGGCGGACGATCTCGTCATGATCGTCGATCTTCCCGACAGCGTCTCCATGGCCGCCGCGAGCCTGACCGTCAAGGCCAGCGGCGCCCTCCACACCCGGGCCACCCCGCTGCTCACCCTCGACGAGATCGACGAGGCCGCCCGCCGGGAGGTCTCCTTCCGCACGCCGGGCGCCTGAGCCCCACCCGCCTCAGGGCTCACGCCGATGATGCCGCCCGGGGTCGCGGACACCACTCCGGTGCGGCGATCCCGAGCCGTCCGAGGCGGGCTGTGCTACCTTGGCTTGCGTTGCAGTTTTGGTTCCCAGAGACTTCGAGTGCTCTATCGACCTTTTGTCGACGAGCACTCTTTTTTGTTTCCGAGGATTCTCGGATCTCCTAAGGGTGATCATTTCGGCGACTACGGGCCCGCAAGGTGCGGGCCTTGAGTACTGCCCTCAAGGGAGATTCATATGGCTACCGGCACCGTGAAGTGGTTCAACTCGGAAAAGGGCTTCGGCTTCATCGAGCAGGAGGGTGGCGGCCCGGACGTCTTCGCCCACTACTCGAACATCGCCACCTCCGGCTTCCGTGAGCTCCAGGAAGGCCAGAAGGTCACCTTCGACGTCACGCAGGGCCAGAAGGGCCCGCAGGCCGAGAACATCGTTCCCGCCTGACGCGTACGCGCATGCCCTGACCGGGGCCCGCACCCTCGCGGTGCGGGCCTCGGCTCGTTTTTGTTCGTCTCCGGCTCAACTCTTGCGAATCCAGCGGCACTTCTCTGCCGCCGCGCATTCCTCGACGCGTGCCGCATCGAGGAAGGTTCCCTCATGGACCGTACGGCTCGCAGGAACAACGGCTCCCCCCATTCCCGAGGCAACGGGTCCCGCTCCCGTAAGCCCGGTGGCGCGACCAGCGCCTCCCGCCCGACGGGCGGCGGCCGCGGCGGGCGCCGCCCCGCCGGCGGGGAGTTCGCACCGCCCGCCACGCTCACCCCGGCGCTGCCGGCCGTCGAGGCGTTCGACGACCTCGACCTGCCCGAGCGGCTGCGGGCCGCGCTGCGCGGCGAAGGGCTGACCGCGCCGTTCCCGATCCAGGCGGCGACGCTGCCGAACTCGCTGGCCGGCCGGGACGTCCTCGGACGCGGCCGCACCGGCTCCGGCAAGACCCTCGCCTTCGGGCTCGCCCTGCTGGCCCGCGTCGACGGGCGGCGGGCCGAGGCCCGGCAGCCGCTCGCCCTCGTCCTGGTGCCCACCCGGGAGCTGGCCCAGCAGGTCACCGACGCCCTCACCCCCTTCGCCCGGGCGCTGCGGCTGCGGCTCGCCACGGTGGTCGGCGGCCTGGCGATCGGCCGGCAGGCGAACGCGCTGCGCACCGGCGCCGAGGTCGTCGTCGCCACGCCCGGACGCCTCAAGGACCTCATAGACCGTGGCGACTGCCGCCTGGACCAGGTCGACATCACCGTCCTCGACGAGGCCGACCAGATGACCGACATGGGCTTCATGCCGCAGGTCACCGCCCTGCTCGACCAGGTGCGCCCCGGCGGGCAGCGCATGCTGTTCTCGGCCACCCTGGACCGCAACGTCGACCGGCTGGTGCGCACCTACCTGCACGACCCGGTGGTGCACTCCGTCGACCCCTCCGCGGGCGCGGTCACCACGATGGAGCACCACCTGCTGCACGTGGACGACGACGACAAGCACGCCACCACGACCAGGATCGCCGCCCGCGACGGCCGCGTGATCATGTTCCTGGACACCAAGCACGCCGCGGACCGGCTGGCCAAGAAGCTGCTCGCCGTCGGCGTGCGCGCCATGGCCCTGCACGGCGGGAAGTCCCAGTCCCAGCGGACCAGGACCCTGGCGCGCTTCAAGGACGGCGAGGTCTCGGTCCTGGTGGCGACCAACGTCGCCGCCCGCGGCATCCACGTCGACAACCTCGACCTCGTGGTCAACGTGGACCCGCCGGGCGACCACAAGGACTACCTGCACCGCGGCGGCCGTACCGCGCGGGCCGGCGAGTCCGGCACCGTCGTCACGCTGGTCCTGCCGCACCAGCGGCGCGAGATGACCCGGCTGATGGCCGACGCCGGGATCACCCCGCAGATCACCCGGGTTCGCCCGGACGCGTCGGAACTGAGCCGTATCACCGGGGCCCAGGAGCCCACGGGCGTGCCGGTCGTCCTCGCCCCGCCGGCCGCCGAGAAGCCGCCCGCGCGCACGGCCTCCGGCCCGAACCGCCGCCGGAACAGGCCGTCCCGGGGCCGCCGCCGCTGAACCGAGGGCGGCGGGACGGGCGGGCGCGTGGGGCGGAAGGAAGAGCGGCACGACGTCCCCGTCACCCCGCTGTGCCCTCCCCTTCCGCCGTGACACGGCACGACGCCCCCGTCGGCCGTCGCCTGGAGGCGTCGGCGAACGGGGGCGTCTTCGCGGGGGGCGTGCCGCGCCGCCCTGCGCGGCGGACGGAGGGGTCAGTCGTTCGTCACGTCCGTCACCTTCCAGCGCTGGTTGGAGCCGGAGTTGGGCTGCCACACGCCGACGGAGGCGCCGTCGTTCGTGGACTGGCCGCCGACATCGGGGAGCTGCCCGGTCGCCGCGTTCACGAACGTCCATGAACCGTCGCCGGTCGAGGACGCGATCCACTGCGCGGCGTCGTCGCGGCGGCCCCCGTCCGGCTCGGCGACCAGGGCTCCGTCACGGACGGCCAGGCGCTTGCCGGAAGCCGTCTCCGTCAGCACGTACCGCTTGCGGTTGGCCTCGCCGCGGATCTGCGCCACCCGCCACCGCTGCCCGCTGGGGTCGGCCGTGTCCGGGGTCCTGATGACCAGGCCCGTGCCGTTGCCGGCGAGGGTGAGGTCCTTGCCGCTCTGGACGCCGGTGAGGCGGTAGGTGTGGCCCTTGCGGAGCTCGGCCGCGTCCTCCGCGACCCCGAAGACGCCCTTGACCAGGAAGGACGTCACCGACTGGCCGGGCACCGCGAGCGTGGCCCGCTTGCCGGAGACCCGGACGGGCTTCTGCTTCTCCAGCTTGCCGTCGGCGCTGGTCACCACCGGGGTGACGGTGGCCCGGGAGGAGACCCGGCCGAACTTCGACAGGTCGAGCGTCACCTCGTGCGCCTCGGTGGCGCTGTTGACGTGGACGACGGTCGCCGCGTCGCCCTTGCGGGAGACCGCCGCGGTGCTGGACGTGTCGTTCGTCTTGATCAGCCGGTCGCCGGGCCTGATGAAGTGCGTGAAGTTGCGGGCCGTGTCGAACTTGGTGTTGGTGTGGACCGGGCAGGACTTCAGGGTGTCCTTCGAGGTGCAGCTGAACGGAAGCTGGATCTCGCCCCAGTTGCCGCCCTTCGCGGACTCGCCGCCCGGCTTCATGTTGTCGTAGTCCTCGACCGGCTGCCAGAACACCCAGGCCTTGGGCTCCAGTTCACGCAGGTCGTCGACCATGCGCTGGGCGAGGCCCAGACCAGGCCGCATGTCGGTGAAGCTCTGGCCGTCACCCCAGTCGCCCTCGACCTCGCTCATCCACAGCGGCTTGTCGGCGGCCTTGGCCAGGTCGCGGACGGTCGTGCGCTGACCGGTGCCATAGGTGTGGACGTTCATCTGGCCGACGAGGTCGCGGACCTCCTGCGGGTAGCTGTTCCAGTTCGTCGCGAAGGTGCCGGGGTTGGTCTCGTCCATCGCGGATATCTCCGCCCTCGAACGGGACGTGTCCAGGACCGGGGCGAGGGCGCGGATCACCTTCTGCTGGAGTTCGGGGCCGATGTGCGCGCCCTCCTGGCGGCCGCCGGTCGGCTCGCCGTCCGGGCCGAGCTTGGTGCCCCAGTAGTCCGTGTTCGGCTCGTTGAAGGGGTCGAGCGTGTCGACCTTGATGCCGTGCGCCTTCTCCAGGCGTTCGGTCGCGCCGACCAGGTACTTGGCGAAGTCGTCGACCGACCCCGGCTTCAGCTGGTCCTTGCCGGCGTCGAAGTTCCCGGAGACGTAGCCGCTCTCGGTCATGAACCAGGGCGGGGAGTTGCTGAAGGTCTCCCAGTGGGTGATGTCCTTCTTGATGCGGTCGACCCACCTCCGCTGCGTCTTGTCCGCGTTCCTGTTCCAGTCGGCCGGGTCGTCCGCGTCCCACCAGTCGACGTCCTCGCGGGTGGTGCCCGCCGGGGCCTTCCACCAGCCCTCGACGGCGCCACCGGCCCGCAGATAGTCCTTGACGTCGGGGGCGTTGCCGCCGCCGATGTTGTAGCGGGCGATGTTCAGGTCGAGGCCGTCGTCGCCGAAGAGGAGCTGGTAGAGCTTCTCGCGGATCGCGGGCGGGTAGTCGCCGGTGGCGTTGGCGAACCAGACCAGGCTGGTGCCCCAGCCCTCGAACCTCTCCCCCGCGTAGGAGGGGTCGGGCCGGACGGTGACTCCGGCGGCCTCGGCCCCGGCCGGTTCGGCGTGGGCGGCGGGCGGGATCAGCGTGGCCAGGAGGGTTCCGGTCGCCACGGCGGTGACGCCGACGGTCCCGAGGAGCCTTCTCTTACGGGTGCGGTGTGCCATCTCGAGTACTCCAGCTCTTCTGCGTGCCGCGCGTCCCGGCGGGCGCAGAGATCGGGCGGGCGCAGAGATCGGGGCCTGCGTCGTACGACTGGTGCGGTTTCGATGTGTTTGCGCGCGATTTCGACCAGGTGATGTTTACGTAAACATCCGCTGGCGGGATGTCTACACTGTGCGCATCTCAGGGGTCAAGGAGTCGTTCCGGACCTGAATTTTCGCGCCGGGAGGCGGCGAGGGAGGCGAGGGGCGGGTGAGCACGGCGAACGGCGAGAGCGAGCCGGGCGGCACGAGCCGTACGAGACGGCGCGCGGCCCGGCCCCGGCAGGGCGCTTCCATGGCGGACGTCGCCCGGCTCGCCGGGGTCTCCTCACAGACCGTCTCCCGCGTCTCCAACGGCTTCCCGGGCGTCAACGGGGACACCCGCGCACAGGTCCTGGCCGCCATGCGGGAGCTCGGCTACCGCCCCAACAGCGCGGCACGGGCGCTGCGCCGGGGCGAGTTCCGCACCCTCGGCGTGATCACCTTCTCGCTCTCCACGATGGGCAACATCCGCACCCTGCAGGCCATCGCCACCTCCGCCGCCGAGCACGGTTACGCCGTCACGCTGCTGCCGGTGGCCGTGCCCACCCAGGACGAGGTGAACGGCGCCTTCTCCCGGCTGGGCGAACTCGCCGTGGACGCCGTCATCGTCATCATGGAGATCCACCTGCTCGACGCGGCGACGGTGTCCCTGCCGCCCGGTGTGCAGGTCGTGGTGGCCGATTCCGACGCCGGTGACCGCTACACCGTCGTCGACACCGACCAGGCGGGCGGTGCCCGGGACGCGGTACGGCACCTGCTGGACCTCGGGCACGACACGGTCTGGCACCTGGCCGGACCGGAGGGCTCCTTCGCCGCCCAGCGCCGCGCCAACGCCTGGCGCGACACCCTCACCGAGGCGGGCCGCACCCCACCGCCCCTGGTCCGCGGCGACTGGTCGGCGGAGTCCGGCTACCGGGCGGGGCTGCGGCTGGCCGGCGAGCCGGACTGCACGGCGGTGTTCACGGCCAACGACCAGATGGCCCTGGGCCTGCTGCGCGCCCTGCACGAACGAGGCCGCCGCGTCCCCGAGGACGTCAGCGTCGTCGGCTTCGACGACCTCCCCGAGTCCGCGTCCTTCCTCCCGCCCCTGACCACGATCCACCAGGACTTCGCGGAGGTGGGGCGGCTGTGCGTGGAGGGGGTGCTCAGCAAGATGCGGGAGTCCGGCACGGAACACGGGACGACGCTGGTGCCCACGCGGTTGGTGATCCGGGAGAGCACGGGGCGGAGGCCGGGGTGACGGCGCGGCGGCGCGGCAGCCGGGCGGCGGCGCGGCAGCACGGGTGCGGCGCGGCGGCAGGGGTGACGGCACAGCGGCAGGGGGCGACGCGCGGCAGGGCTGACAGCACCGCGGCGAGGGGACGACACGCGGCAGGGCTGACAGCACCGCGGCGAGGGGACGACACGCGGCAGGGCTGACAGCACCGCGGCGAGGGGGCGACGCGCGGCCGGATTGACGGCACCGCGGCCGTATTGATGGCACCGCGGTCGGGGTCCTCCGGAGACGCGGCCGCGCGACGGAGGCGCCTCGGGGTCCTGGTTCGTCCGGTGTCTCAGCCGGCAGGGGGAGTGAACTCGGGCTGGTCGAGGACGCGCAGCCAGCTTCCGTCGGGCTGGCGCCTGACCACCTGCGCGCGGGCGCCCGACCCGTCCTTCGGCGGGGTCGACGTCAGGGCGATGTCGCCGCTGACCAGGGTCGGGAGCGGCGCTTCCGGCTCGAAGCGGGGACGCTCGGCCAGCACCTTCTCCCATAGTGCGCGGATCGCCTCGCGTCCCACCGTGCGTGCGCCGGGCGGGTAGGCCAGGACCGCGTCCACTTCGTAGAGCGCGGCCACTCCGGCCGCGTCACCGGCGTTGGAGCGTTCGACGAACAGACGGGTGATGTCCTCGGGGCGCATGGCCTTCTCGTACTCCGGCACGGGTCCTCCTGGTGTCGGGATGGCTCGGTGCCACCAGCCTCTTCGGACAGCGGTCAGAAGTCCAACAGATGGATTTGCTGGAAGCTAGAATTTCCAGTCATGGAACTGAGGCAGCTGGAGTACTTCGTCGCGGTCGCCGAGGAACGGAACTTCACGCGGGCCGCCGAACGGGTGCACATCAGCCAGTCGGGAGTCAGCGCCCAGATACGCCAGTTGGAGCGGGAGCTGGGGGCCGAGCTCTTCGACCGGTCGGCACGCACCGCGACGCTGACCGACGCGGGCCGGGCAGCGCTGGACCACGCCCGGGCCGCGCTCGCCGCGGCGGCGGCCGTCGGGCAGGCGGTGGGCGAGGTGACCGGCCTGATCCGGGGCCGGCTCATGGTCGGGATGGTCATCGGCTGCACTGTCACGCCCCTGTTCGACGCGCTCGCCGCGTTCCACCGCGCGCATCCGGGGGTGGAGATCTCCCTGCAGGAGGACAACTCCGACCGGCTCGTCGAAGCGGTGCGCGTCGGCACCCTCGATATGGCCCTGGTCGGGACGGCCACCGCGCCGGAGGGCCTCGGTTCGTCGACGATCATCAGCGAGCGGCTCGTCGCGCTGGTCCCCGAGGGCCACGCCCTGGCATCGCGGCGGCGGCTCACGCTGCGGGACGTCGTCGACCACCCGATCGTGTGCATGCCCCCGGGCACCGGCCTGCGGACGGTCTTCGACGGAGCCTGTGCCGCGCGTGGTCTGCGGCCCCGTATCGCGCTGCAGGCCGGCGCCGCGGACACCGTCGCGGACCTCGCGGCCCGTGGTCTGGGCATCGGCGTCCTCAGTGAGTCGATGGCCGCGGGGCAGCGGGGCCGGCTCGTCGTCCGCACCGTCGACGACGTCGAGACACCGGCACTGCTCGCGCTGGTGTGGCGGGACGGACGGAGCCCCGCGGTGCGCGAGATGCTCGCGCAGTGCGGGCGGGCGTTCGGCCTGAGTGAGGGCTCCGCCTAGCGGTCAGCGCCGTCCGATGACCTCCGCGACACGGAGGAAACCGTCCTGTCCGTGCCCCAGCCCGATGGCGCGGCCGGCCATGCCCTCGGCGGCGCGCATGACCCCGGCGTCGATGCCGTGCGACTCGGAGACGCGGATGATGTGGGACATGGACGACACGGCCGAGGTGAGCGGGTTGCCCTCGCCGGAGTAGGTGCCGGCGTCGGCGTCCACGGCGGTCTCCGCGAACAACGGGGGGAGGATCGCGCCGATGCCCTGGGCGAAGGGCGCCAGTTCCCTCGCGGTGATGCCCTCGGCCCGGGCCACCGCCACCGCGTGCGCATAGCCCGCCATCGCCGTCCAGAAGATGTCGAGCAGGGCGATGTCATAGGCCGCGGCCCGGCCCGTGTCCTCGCCGAGATGGGTGTGCGTGCCGCCCAACGCCCTTCGCAGTGTCCCGAGTTCGCGGTAGAGATCCTCGGGGCCGCTGTGGAGGAAAACCGCGTGGGGCGTGCCGATGGTGGTCGTCGGGGTCATGATCGCACCGTCCATGTAGCGCACGCCGTGCGCGGCGGCCCAGGCGGCGGTGTCGCGGGCCCGGGCCGGGGTGTCGGCGGTCAGATTGACGACCGTACGGCCCGTGAGGGCGGCTTCGACGTCGTCCTGGCGCAGCACGGCGTCGGCGGCGTCGTAGTTCACCACGCAGACGACGGTCACCTCGCTCGCCGCGGCCGCCTCGGCCGCCGACGCCGCGCCCACCGCACCGCGGACGAGGAGCTCCCGGTCGCGGCCCGGAGTACGGTTCCAGACGGTGGTGCGCAGACCGGCGTCGACGAACGCACCGGCCAGGGCCCGGCCCATCGGGCCGAGACCGAGCACGGTCACCGTGGTGGCCGGGTGGCCGGCGGGCGGCCGGGCGGAATACGCCGGGGCCGGCGAAGCGCTGTACGAAGACATACTGAACTCCTCATATGTGCACGGCGGTTGATGACAAGGGAGCGACTGTGACGCGGCGGCGCCAGGATCCGGACGTCTGCGGTGTGACCGCCGCGATCGCCGTGATCGACGGCAAGTGGAAGACGGCCCTGCTCTGGCTGCTGGAGGCGGGCCCGCACCGCCCGGCGGAGCTGCGCCGGCGCCTGCCGGGCCTCACCGAGAAGGTGCTGACGGACGCCCTGCGGGAGATGGCGGCGGACGGACTGGTACACCGTGAGGTGCATGACGTGCAGCCGCCGAAGACGGTCTACTCCCTGACCGCGTTCGGCCGCGAACTCGCCGAGTCACTGGCTCCGTTGTCCGACTGGGGTCACCGTCGCCTGGAGAAACTGGCGGGGACAGCCCGGCCGGCCTCCTGATCCGGGTGCCACCTCCCTCCGTTCCGCATCCTGTTCCCGGCCGGCCTCCCACCACCAGGTTCGCCCGGTGTCCACGCACTGCCAAGTCCCCACAAAAAGGTGGGTACTCCGGTGGCGCGGGCAGCCGGGTCGGTTAGCGTGGTCCGGTGATCACGCTGGTGCAATGGGACGGGCTCACCGATCGCGCACGTTTCAACCCGTGGTACCTGGACCGGCGGGACGGCTTCTCGGACCTGGCGCGGGACGCCGAGTGGGAGCGGCTCTTCGAGGCGTTGGGGGAATGGCCGGAGTGGGTCAATCTGCCCCGGCCCGGGAACCGCAGCGGTTTCTCCCCGCTGCATCAGGCGGCCTGGCACGGCGCCGAGTTCGCCGTGGTGTCCCGGCTGATCGCGCACGGCGCCTGGCGCACCCAGCTCACCCGCGACGGCCGCCGCCCCGTCGACATCGCCCGGGAGCGGGGGCACACGCACCTGCTGGAGCTCCTCGAACCGGTCACGGTACGGCCCCTGCCCGCCCCGGTGGACGCCCTGGAGCGCCACTTCCACACCCTGATGCGCGAGACGACCGGCCGGTGCTTCGAGGAGATCGAGCACCTGCTGCCCCCGCTGGCTCCCCTCACGGAGGCCCGCCACGTGAAGGTCGTCTTCACGGTGGTCGGCATGATGGGCGGCTTCCGTTACCACCACGAGGGGGACTACGTGCATGTGCACGCCAGCTCGCGGATGGACGCCGACGACGGGGACCACTACAAGGTGACCCCTGCGGGGTGGGAGAAGATCACGAAGACACACCTGTCATGACCGAGCTGCGTCCCGCCGGCATCGAGCCGTACGCGCACGGCATGCTCGACGTCGGGGACGGCAACCGCGTCTACTGGGAGACCTGCGGGAACCCCGCGGGCAAGCCCGCCGTCGTCCTGCACGGCGGGCCGGGTTCCGGGGCGGGGCCGTTCTGGCGGCGGCTGTTCGACCCGGCGGCGTACCGCATCGTGCTGTTCGACCAGCGCGGCTGCGGGCGCAGTACGCCCGACGCGGCCGATCCGCGCACCTCGCTCGCCGCCAACACCACCCACCATCTGATCGCCGACATCGAGCGGCTGCGGCAGCACCTCGGCATCGGGGAATGGCTCGTCCTGGGCGGCTCCTGGGGTACGACCCTCGCGCTGGCCTACGCCGAGCGGCACCCCGCGTCCGTCTCCGCCCTGGTCCTCTTCAGCGTCACCCACACCACGCGCCGCGAGGTCGAGTGGGTCACCCGGGACATGGGGCGGATCTTCCCCGAGGAGTGGGCCCGGTTCCGGGACGCCGTGCCGGAGGAGATGCGCGGCGGGAGTCCGGCCGACGCCTACGCCCGGTTGCTCGCCGACCCCGATCCGGCCGTACGGGAGCGGGCCGCGCGGGCATGGTGCCGGTGGGAGGACGTGCACGTCTCCACCGCGCCCGGGCACCGGCCCGACCCCCGCTCCCAGGACCCGCGCTTCCGGATGCGCTTCGCCCGTCTCGTCACGCACTACTGGCGGCACGCCGCGTTCCTGGAGGACGGGGCGCTGCTGCGGGACGCGGGGAGGCTGGCCGGCATCCCGGGGGTGCTGGTGCACGGCCGGATGGACATCAGCAGCCCCGTGGACGTCGCGTGGCACCTGGCCCGGGCCTGGCCGGACGCCGAGCTGGTCCTGATCGGCGAGGAGGGACACGGGCTGTCGGGAACCTCCATGACAGCGGCCGTCATGGCGGCCACGGACCGGTTCCGGAGCACGTGAGCCGGTACGCGGAGGAACGCGCCGGTTCCGGGTCAGTGCCCACACCGGTGCGCGGAGGAACGCACCGGTTCCGGCAGTGCCCACACCGGTGCGCGGAGGCAACATACCGGGTCCGGCAGTGCCCACACCGGTGGCGCGGGCAACGCACCGGTTCGGCAGTGGCGGCGCCTCCGATCCGGCTGCCCGGGGGCGTGACGGACGCCTCACGGGTGGCTCGCGCACGGCACTGGTCAGGCCGCCCCGCTCCGCCCGAGGGTGGGCACCATGAACGATCACGCTGCCGAGTCCGCCGCCGTCCGCCGCTTCTGGGGGCGGCTCGGACTCCCCGGCCTCGTCGACGTGCACACGCACTTCATGCCCGAGCGGGTCCTGCGCAAGGTCTGGGAGTACTTCGACTCCCTCGGGCCGCTCACCGGCGGACTGGAGTGGCCGATCACCTACCGGGAGGCGGAGGCCGAACGGGACGCGATCCTCAGGGGGTTCGGCGTGCGGGCCTTCACCTCGATGCTCTACCCGCACAAGCCCGGCATGGCCCGCTGGCTCAACGGCTGGGCGGCCGGCTTCGCGCACCGCACCCCCGACTGCCTGCACACCGCCACCCTCTTCCCGGAGCCCGGCGTCGAGGCGTACGTCCGGGAAGCCGTCGAAGCGGGCGCGCGGGTCTTCAAGTCGCACGTGCAGGTGGGGGCGTACGACCCGGCCGACGAGCTCCTGCGGCCGGCGTGGGGCCTGCTGGCCGAGGCCGGGGTCCCCGTGGTGATCCACTGCGGTTCCGGTCCCGCGCCCGGCAAGCACACCGGCCCGGGGCCGATCGCACGGGTGCTGGCCGAACACCCCCGGCTCCGGCTGATCGTCGCCCACATGGGGATGCCCGAGTACGAGGAGTTCCTCGACCTCGCCGAGCGGTACGGGGAGGTGCGGCTGGACACCACGATGGCGTTCACCGACTTCACCGAGGCGTTCATGCCGCTCCCCCGCCGGGCCCTGCCCCGGCTGGCGGCCCTCGGCGACCGTGTGCTCCTCGGCTCCGACTTCCCCAACATCCCTTACCCGTACGTGCATCAGCTCGACGCCCTGGAGCGGCTCGGCCTCGGCGAGGAGTGGCTGCGGGCGGTGTGCCACGACAACGGCGCGGAGCTCTTCGGCTTGTGAGGCCGGGGCGGAGCTGCGGGGTCCGGCCGCCCCGGCCGGCACGGACCGGCCGGGGGGTCAGCCGATGTCCACCACCCGGCCCACTCCGGGGGCGAGTCCGGGACGTACTCGGGGTTGGACTCGTCGTAGGCGTGGTCTTCGTGGTGGCGCGGGAACAGGCCCACCACCGTGCGGCACGGCGGCCGGGTGTCCGGCCAGTCCCCGTTCGCGAAGTCGGTGGGCATCAGCACTCACCTTGCGCGGACGGGTCCCCCAATCTGCTCATGGAGTGAGTCGTCATCGCGTCGGATGCCAACGGCCCCGAACTGCCGTCCGCAGCCGATTCTTTCGGTGGCCCCTCGGCGGCTTTGCCGGCTCTTTACAACCCGCCGTGCCGCCGCCTCGTCTCTCCGCACGATCTGTCACCCAGCCCGCCGACCGTCGGGCGGACCGACGAAGGAGTGCGATTCCATGCGCCGAACTGTCCTCAGCACCCTGGCCCTCGCGGGCACCGCCGTACTGCTGGGCACGGGGCCCGCGTTCGCGGACGGGACGACCCCGAGCCCGGTCCCGTCGGCCGCCTCGCCCACCACCCGGCCGGCCGAGAGCGCCGAACCGACTCGGGCGCCGGCCGCCGCCGAACCGACCCCGGCGCCCGCCGAGGACCAGGTCACCCGCCGGCCGAGCGGCGCGCCCGACACCGGGGTGACGACGCCTCGGGCCTCGGGAACCGGCGGCACGGCGATCGGCGCGGGTGCCGCCGCGGTGCTCGCCCTGGGCGGCGGCACCGTCTTCGTCGTGCGCCGGCGCCGGGCGAGCGGGGCGTGAGCCCGTTCTCCAGGCGCGCCCTCATGGCCGGGGGACTGGCGTCCCTGGTGACGGCGTGCGGGGGCCGGGACACCACCCGCCACGACACCACCCGCCACGACGCCACCGGCGATGACACCGCTCGCCGCGGCACCGCCGTGCGCGGGCCGGGGGCCGCCGCGTCGCCGGTGCCGTCCGGCGGAGCGCGCCCCCTGGCCCGTTCGGCGCCCGTGCGGCTCCTGATCCCGGCCATCGGCGTCGACACCCCGGTCATCCGGCTGGGCCTGGCGGGCGACGGCACCGTGCAGGTGCCGCCGGTCACCGCCCACGACCGTGCGGGCTGGTACCGGCACTCGCCGACCCCCGGCGAGACCGGCCCGTCGGTGCTCCTCGGCCATGTCACGGTCGGCCCGTACGGTGACGGCGTCTTCCGGCACCTCGCCCGGCTGCACCGGGACGACCGGATCGTGGCGCGTCTGGAGAACGGCACGGCGGCGGAGTTCGCCGTCACGGCCGTACGGACCGTCCCGAAAACCGCCTTCCCGGCGGACGACGTCTACGGGAACGTGGCCCGCCCCGAGCTGCGGCTGATCACCTGCGGCGGAGCGCGGACGGGAGACGGCTACGCGGACAACGTGATCGTGTTCGCGACGCTGAGCGGCGCGAAGTCCCCCACCCCTGGAGAGCGGTGAAACGGTCCCGTGAGAAGGCGGCGTCCGAGCTGTTCGCCGCCCTCTACCCACGCCTCGCCGGCTGGTGCCGCCGGCTCGTCGACGACGACGGAACGGCCCACGAGATCGCCTCGGAGGCGTTCACCCGGCTGTGGGCCCGCTGGACGTCCGTCGACGAGCCGCGCGGTTTCCTCTACGTCACCGCGGCCAACCTGGTCCGGGACCACTGGCGCAGGACGGAGCGCGAGCGCCGGGCCCTGCACCGCGTCACCTCGGAGGCCGCCGTACGGCCGCCCGACGTGCAGGCCGACCCGTCCGTGCGGCTGCTCGTGCAGTCCTTGCCGGAACGACTGCGCGTCCCGATCCTCCTCCACTACTACGCTGACATGCCGATCCGGGAGGTGTCCGCACTGACCGGGCGCAAGGAAGGCACCGTCAAGGCCGATCTGCACGCGGCCCGGGAACTGCTCCGCGTCCACCTGAGGAGAAGCCTTGACCACACGTCTTGACGGCGTCCCGGGCGACCCGGAGCACGCCGACGACGATCCGCTCGCCGTGATCCTGCGCCCCTCCGGCCCCGACTACCTGGGGGCTCCCGCCGGTCAGTTCGAGGCGATCCGGCATCGCGCGGCCCGGCGCCGACTGCTGCGCACCGCGGCCGGGGCCGGTCTGTGCTGCGTCGCGGCGGCCCTCATCGCGCTCCCCCTGCGCCACACCGTGCCCGAGCGCCCTCCGACACCGACGATCCCCATGGCCCCGCCCACCGAGCGGCCGGCGCCGGCCACCGACTCGCCGGCCCCCACCCCCGAACCGTCCTCGTCCGTTCCCCGCTCGCGGCCCTCGTCCCCGGGCACCGTCGACGCCCGCACGACCAGGCCCGGCACCCCCGCCCCCGAGGAGGCGACCGACCGGGCGGAACCGTCCCGCCGCGCCCCGTCGGCCACCCCCACCTCGATCCGCCCCGTCCCCTCGGCGGCCCGCCCGGGGGACACGGCTCGCGGTCCCCTCACTAGCGGGCGGTAGCCGCCGAGTTCGGGGACCGGCGGGGCCGGTGGCGCACGGCTGCGGCGGCTCGTCCGCGGCCCGGCGGCGCACGGCGGGCGGCGGCTCGTCCGCGGCCCGGTGGCGCCGGTAGCCTGGCCGGATGGCACTTGCATGCAACGCGCTGCCGCACTGCTTCCTCTGACGCCGCGGTGAGGACGGCGACGTGCCCGGTCACGTCGCCGTCCTCGGCGTACCCGCCCCCGGCCGCCGGTGCACGGCGACCGGCCGGCGCACGCCGACGCCTCACCGTCCGCCGCCCGCGCGTGCTGCGCCGCCCCGCCGCGGCCGCGCCGCGTTCCGAGGAGCACCCCTTGTCTTCCGATCGTCTCCTGTCCGTCCTGACCTGCCCGCTGTGCCCGTCCGCCCTTGAACGCACCGCCGGTGCGCTGCGCTGCGCGGAACGGCACACCTTCGACATCGCCCGCCACGGCTACGTCAGTCTGCTCACCGGCCACCGGCGGGCACCGAGCGCCGACTCCCCCGGCATGGTCCGCAGCCGCGCCGCGTTCCTGGGCGCCGGGCACTACGCCCCGCTCGCCCGCACCCTCGCGCGGCTCGCCTCGGAACTGGCCCCGCCCGACGGCATCGTGGTGGACGCCGGGGCCGGCACCGGCCACTATCTGGCCGCGGTCCTGGACGCCCTCCCCCGGGCGCTCGGGCTGGGGCTGGACAGTTCCACAGCCGCCCTGCGCACGGCCGCCCGGTCGCACGTTCGCGCGCGGGCCGCCGGCTGGGACGTGTGGCGGCCCTGGCCGGTGCGCACCGGCTGCGCCGACCTCGTCCTCAACGTGTTCGCGCCCCGCAACGGGCCCGAGTTCCACCGCGTCCTCGGCCCGGACGGCGCGCTGCTCGTCGTCACGCCCACCGGCCGGCACCTGCGCGAACTGCGCGGGCCCCTCGGGCTGCTGGAGGTCGACCCGAGGAAGGAGGAGCGGCTGCGCCGTTCCCTGGGCGTCACCTTCCGGCTCGAGGGCACCGAACTGCTGGAGTGGGTGATGCGGCTCCCGGCCGACGACGTCGCCTGCCTGGTGGGCATGAGTCCGACCGCTCATCACCTCACCGGCGGGCAACTGAGCGACCGGGTCGGGCGGTTGGGGGATCCGGTGCCGGTGACGGCGTCGTTCGCCGTGTCGGTGTACCGGCCGGTGCGGGCCGGTCAGTAGCCCTTGCGGGCGATGTGCTCCTGCTGTGCCGTCGTGAGCGTGTGGACCATGAGGGCCGCCGCCGCGGCCGCGGCCACGATCACCAGATCGGCGGCCAGCAGGGGCACGACGTCCTCGTAGGCACGGGCGATGACCTCGTCCGTGTCGTCGGCGTAGATGATGCCCACGCCGCCGGCCAGGCCGAGCAGCCACAGGCCCCACCACCAGTTGACGACGGTGGGCAGCGGCCGCTCGGGGAAGACCGAGCGGTGGACGTCCGCGACGACGCCCCGGGGTATCCACAGGTTCGCCACGGGCACGATCCAGCCCAGCCAGAGCCAGCCGTAGCCATGGACGAGTCGGGCGCCCGTCAGGGCCTTGGCGTTGTCCCGCATCTGGTCCAGCCAGAACAGGAACACGATCGCGCAGACGGCCGTGACGCCGGCACCGGCCGAGGAGACCAGGTGGTAGGAGTCCTCCAGGGCGTTCAGCGGGCGGTGCGCCCCGCCGTCCTGGCCGGGCGGGCCGGACGCCGGCTCGCCCGCGGCGGCGAGGCGGAGGTGCCAGACCGCCCGCACCACCCAGGCGGCCCCCGCGAGCGAGAGGGCGACGACTGCGCAGCGGGCCGCTCCCCGGACAGGACGCAGGGTGGGAGGAGGGCCGACCTGGACGGCATTCTGTTCGATCACCCGGTCATCCTGCCGCACGCAGCTCCGCGGCCCGGCCCTCCTCGTCGAACCGCACCCGCAGGACGTGGTCGACGGCGTCCCGGTCGAGGGGGCCGAACACGTGCGGGAACAGCACGTCGCCGGAGACCCCGGGTGGCGGGGCGGGGGCCGCCGCCTCCCATTCGACCCGGGCGGTGAGCCGCGTCTCGTCGAGGGCGAGCACCAGCAGGGGCCCCGGCGCGTCCCGGTAGAAGGCGTCGACGACGGCCAGCGTGGTCGCCTCGTCCGGGGAGCAGTGCACGAAGCCCTCCTCGGCGAGGGAGTCCGGCGCGTACGTCCGTCCGGTGGCGTCGGTCCAGACGGTGAGCGGTACGACGTGATAGATCATGGCCCCGTTATAGACGCCGACGGCGGCCCCGGGAGCCCCAGGGCGGCGACGGCCCGCCGGGTCGCCTCGGCGACCAGGGCGTCTGAGGGCTCGCTGCCGGGTCGGCTCCGCTCGGTCATGACGGCCAGGACGAGCGGCGCGCCGCGGGGCGGGTGGACGATCGCGATGTCGTTGGCCCGGCCGTGGTCGCCGGTGCCGGTCTTGTCGGCCACCTTCCAGTCGCCGGGGAGCCCGGCCCGGATGCGGCGGGCGCCGACGTCGGTGGCGTTGCGCGAGAGCCAGTCCATGAGCAGCCGCCGTTCCCCGGCGGGCAGGGCGGTGCCCAGGAGGAGCACGCGGAAGTCGGTGGCGATCGCCTGCGGGGTGGTGGTGTCGGCGGGGTCGCCGGGCGGCACGTCGTGCAGGTCGGGCTCGTAGTGGTCCATGCGGCTGACGGTGTCGCCGAGCCGGCGCAGGTAGGCGGTGAGGGCCGGCGGGCCGCCGATGTCGCGCATCAGGAGGTTGCCCGCCGTGCCGTCGCTGTGGCGGACGGCGGCGTCGCAGAGCTCGCGCAGGGTCATCCCGGTCTTCACGTGCCTGCCGGTGACCGGCGTCGTCGAGCGCAGGTCGGCCTCGGTGTAGGTGACGCGCCGGTCCAGGCCGCTCGCGGTGCGGTGGTGCAGCACGGCCGCCGCGGCCAGCGCCTTGAACGTCGAGCAGAACGCGAAGCGTTCGCCGGCCCGGTGCACGACCGTGGCACCGGTGCCCGTCGCGAGGGCGTAGACGCCGACGCGGGCGTCGTACGCGCGCTCCAGGTCCGCCAGCCGGGGGCGGTGGACCGGCGGCCCGCCCGACGGCCCGCCCGAGCGCCGGCCAGGGGGTGTGCCGGTGGGCGCGGACGACCGGGCCGGGTCACCGGCGGACCGGTCGCCGCTGCCGCAGGCGGACAGCGGCAGCACGGCCGCGGCGGCCAGCAGCGCACGGCGGGACGGAACGGCCCGGTCGGGGGTCATCGCGGTGCTCCTGTCAGGGCGGTCGTGCGGGGGCTGACAAAGCCGCCACCAGCGCGGGAGTCAGAGCTGGAACTCGGCCGGTGACACCCCCAGCGTCGCGCAGGCCTCGCGCAGGACCATCTGCTCGGCCTGGGAGAAGTCGCCGTCGGAACCGGCGATGACGATGCCCGTCTGGATCACGGCCCTGGCCTCGGTGGGCTTCTTGGCGGCCTTGGCGATCTCCTGCATCGCCTCGAACCTGCCGAGCTGGAAGTCGGCCGTCAGCTGGTCCACGTGCTTGTTGAAACGCTGCCGGAGCTGTTCCGGCGGGAAGTTCTGCAGGACGTCGTTGGTGAGGATCATGGACTCGACCTGCTGGCGCTCGGCCGGGTCGACCCGCCCGTCGGCCGCCGCGACCAGGGCGCACATGGCCATGCTCGCGTCCCGGTACGCCCCGCTCTTCAGCTCGTTCTTCAGCGAGCCGAGCTGCGTCTTCAGCAGGCCGACCAGCTGGGCCTTGCCGCCACCGCCGGGCCGCGCCGCGCCGCCGTGCCCACCGGTCGTCGCACCCCGCGCCCCCTGCCCCTGCTGGAGAGCCTTGGCCTGGTCCTTGAGCCGGTCCCACACTGCCATTGACGTCACCTCGGTACTAGTCGGCATCACCTGGCGCACCCGCTCACGCGCGCACACCCCTCCAACGCCCGGCCCCCGGGCAAAGGTTCCGCAAAGACGCAACGGCGACGGCCCGCACCCGGAAACCGGGCGCGGGCCGTCGCGGTGACGCGTGATGTGACGTCAGGCTCCGTCGCGCGAGCGGAGCCGCAGGCGCGGGGCGAGACGGAAGGCCGCGAAGCCCACCGCCGCCAGGCCGGCGGCCGCCGCGAGGAGGAGCCCGGTGCCGCCCGCGCCGGTGGAGGCGAGGCTGCCGCCGTCGAGGGCGGTGGACGTGCCGCCGCCGGTGGTCGAGGTGCCGTCACCGCCGGTCGTGCCGGAGGTGCTCGCGCTGGTCGACGGAGTCGGCTCGGCGGACGGGCTGGGGTCGGTCGTGGGGCTCGGGGACGGAGAGCCGGACGGGTCGCCGGGGCCGGGCTCCTGCGGGCCGTCGCCGGGGACGACCTCGACCGCGAACTGGGTCGTGGCGTCACCCACCGACGCGGCCACGGTGTAGGTGCCCGTGCCCTCACCGGCGGTCAGGGCGGGGGCGGTCGCCGTGCCCGAGCCGTCGGTCCTCACACGGACGACGCGGTCCTCGCCCCCGAAGCGGGGGGCGCCCTCGTCGCCGTCCTCGACGCGGAACTCCACCTCGGTGCCGGCCGGCACCGCCTGGCCCGACCTGACCACCCGGGCGAGCAGCGCGTCGGCGAAGTCCCGGCCCTGCTCGGCCTTCTGCTCGTTGCCGCCGACGGCGCTCACGGTGTAGGGGGACGCCTTGACCCGCACGGTGAAGGCCGTCGACGCGCCCAGGGTCTTCGCCCGGACGGTGAACGAGCCCTCCGTGCGGCTGCCCAGGCCGATCCACGGGGTCTGCGCACGCCCCTGGGCGTCGGTCGCCACGACGGTCTCGTCGTCGTCCGGGCCGCCGGTGAGGCGGAACAGCGGCTTCAGGCCGTCCGGGTCCTCAATGGTGAAGGTCACCGAGGTGTCGGTGACCGGCTCGCCGTCCTTGTCCCGGGCCACCACGGCCAGCGGCCGGACGTCGCTGCCCGGCCGGGTCGTGGCGTCGGTGCCGGAGACCTGGACCAGCCGGTCCGTCGTGGGGGACTGACGCCACTGCAGGACGATCCGGCCGGGGCCGCCGGGCGCGTTGACGCCGCCCTCGGCCACGCCCGAGTCGACGGGGTTGTCGGAGGACGCCCAGAAGGGGTCCTTCTTCTCCGGGGCCGTGTGCCCGTCGCCGGCGACCAGCCGGGCGTCGTCCACCCGGGCCGGCTCGGCGTAGCCGGAGCCGCCGCCACCGCTGCCGGTGGCCGGGTCGTCGCCGGTGGCCGAGCCGGTCTCGGTACCCGTGCCGCCACCGCCGCCCGCGTATCCGGCACCGCCGCCGCCACCGCCGTACCGGCCCGTGCCGCCGGCGCCGCCGGCCCCGCCCTTGGCGCGGTCGGCGCCCGCGGTGCCGTTTCCGGTGCCCGCGCCGCCCTTCGCGCCGGTGGCGCCCTTGCCGCCGCGGTCCTTCTCGGAGCCGTCCTGGCCGTTCTCGCCCCCGGCGGCACCGGCCTGGCCGTGGGCCATGTCGCCACCGCCGCCTCCGCCGCCGGCGACGACGAGCGCCGAGCCGGCGCTCGTGCGGATGGCGCTGCTGTTGCCGCCGCGTTCGCCCCCGCTGCCGCCCTGGCCGGCGAGCGCGTCACCGGAGCCCGGCCCGCCGACGGCGAGGCTCAGGACCTCTCCGGGGCTGACCTTCAGGGCACCGGCGACGAACCCGCCGGCCCCGCCGTACGCCATGGAGTTGCCCGCACCGCCCTCTCCCCAGACCCGTACGTCGAGACCGGTCACCCCGGACGGCACCGTGAAGTCCTGGCCGGAGTCGGCGGGCACGAACAGGCGGCAGCCGGAGAAGCCCTCCGTCGGCGCGCAGGCCTTCCCGGCGGGTGCCCGGCCGCCTGCGGCCGTGGCGGCCTGCGCACCCGTCAGGGCGGTGCCGGCGGCCAGCGCCACCAAGGTCAGGACCGCGGCGCCGCGCCGGATCCCGGCACGGCGCGACACGGCGGAACCGTGATGCATCAAGGGAACTCCCCCACTCGTCACGAACTCCCCCCCAGGGAGCCATGAAGTGCTCGATCAGAATCGAACATGACTAGTGGGACAGCTGATCAAACCTCAGACTCCTGGTCAACCGAGAATGGTTGGTTCCGGACGCGGGGACGTCCGGGCAGAGGGCGCGGACGATGTGGACGGCGAGGGCGTCGTCGATCGGGTGCGGCTTCGGGCGGCCGTTCTCGTCGAGCTCCTGATACTTCATCAGGTTCTGGGCGAGGGCGACCTGGCGCGTGCCGTCGCGGCTGGACAGCGCGAACGTGCCGGCGCCGAACACCGCCCCGTCGTGGCCCCAGAAGCGGCCGCAGCCGCGCAGTTCGAGGGAGTAGATGCCGAGGCCGTAGTCCATGCCGGAGACGGGGACCGTGCGCGTCATCTCGTCGAGTGAGGCCTTGCCGACCAGCTTCCCGCCGAGCAGGGCGCGGTAGAAGCGGTTCAGGTCGTCGGTGGTGGAGACGACGGAGCCCGCGGTGGACGCCCAGGACATGTCGTAGACGCTGAAGTCGCGCGGCGGGTCGAGCAGGCCGAACCAGGACTCGTACATGTGCGAGTGCGGCCCCTTGATGTACGGGGTGCGGGGCAGGTACGTGTGGCGCAGCCCGGCCCGGTCGATGACGTGCCGGGTGAGGTAGGCGCTCGCCTTCTGGCCGGTGACCTTCTCCAGCAGCAGCCCGGCGATGACGTAGTTGGTGTTGGAGTACGAGCCGGGCACCGTGCCGGGGCGTCCGGTGGCGGGCGCGGCGAGGCCCATCCGGACCAGCGCCTCGGGGCGTACGGAGCGGAAGCGCTCCTCTTCGAGACTGGCCGCCGAGCCCCGGGCGAGGGAGGGGAAGGCGCCCACGACGTAGTCGCCGATGCCGCTGGTGTGGTTCAGGAGCATGCGGACGGTGATGTCCCGGCCGCGCTCGCCGGGTATCAGGTCCGGGAGGTAGTCGCCGACGGGTGCGTCGAGCCGGACGCGCCCGCGCTCGACCTGCTGCATGACGCCCACCGCGGTGAAGGTCTTGCTGATGCTGCCCACCCGTTGCCGCATGTCCGGCGTGACGGGCCGCCCGGTGGTCACGTCGGCCACACCGGAGGCGCCGGTCCACCGCTCGCGGCCGTCCCGGACCGACGAGAAGACGCCGTACATGCCCGCCTCGTGGACGGCGTCCAGCGAGGCGCGCAGGGCGGGGCCGTCCAGGGACACCGGGGGCCCGGTGGTGGCGGCGCGCGCGGGCGCCGTGAGCAGGGCGGTGGTGGTCAGCAAGGTGGTGCCCAGAACGGTTCCGAGGAGCCGGGCGATACGCAACGCTTGTCCCTTCCCTGGTGTTCGAGTCCGTCGACTTTCGACTACATCTGTTCGAACAGGCAGGGATCATCGTCCGGGGCGGCGGACGGTTCCGGCATCCTTCCGAGGGATGATCGAAAACCGGCCGTGGGCAGGGGAGTTGGGGTGTTCCGCGAGGGGGGCGCAACATCAGCCCCGCAACCTCAAGGCGCCCGGGATCCGTCACCGGGCGCGGCAGCGGGAAGGCCGGTCCCGGCTCCCGAGCGGCACACGCGGGGACGCGACGGCCGGGTCCGGCCTTCCTCTGGCCGCAATCTGCCAGTCCGCGCCCCGCGGCGCCTCCCGGGAGGGCCCGAACGAGGGCGGACGGGGCGTGCCTGTGATGATGAGCGCATGTCGACCGTCGCCACGCTCGCGGTGCTGGCCCTCGCCGCGCTCCACGCCTACATCCTGGTGCTGGAAATGTTCCTGTGGACCACGCCGAGGGCCCGGGCGGCCTTCGGCACCAGTGCCGAGTTCGCCGCCGACACGAAGGCCCTGGCGGCCAACCAGGGCCTCTACAACGGCTTCCTCGCCGCCGGTCTGGTCTGGGGCGCGGTGGCGTCCGACCCCGTGGGCTTCCAGGTGTCCGTGTTCTTCCTGGTGTGCGTGGCGGTCGCGGGCGTCTACGGCGCCGCCACCGCGGCCCGGAAGATCCTCTTCGTACAGACCGTCCCGGCGCTGGCCGCCCTGGCGCTGGTGCTGGCCGCGCACTGACCGGCCCGGCGGGACGTCACCCGTCCCCGGCGACGGCCCGTTCCATGAGCCGGTCCGCCTCGGCCTCGGCCGTCGCGGGCGGCACCACGAGCAGGTCGTAGCGGCCCCGGCCGGGGGCGATCAGGCAGACCGTGTGGGGGGCGGTGGGCGAGTCGTCGTGGCCGACGTGCACCGGCTGCCCGGCGACGATCATCTGCTCCGGGCAGTCGGGCCAGGTCTCCCCGTGGACCAGGACGCTGGCGATGCGCCCCCAGGCGGGCGGCAGCACGCCCAGCAGCCCGGTCAGCTCCTCGGCCAGGTCGTCGGACCGGGGCCACCACGCGCCGTCGATACGGCGTGCCGTCCGGCCGTAGCGCGTCGGCTCGGCCAGTCGCAGCCGGACTTCCGGCGGTGCCGGGGGCGGGGGCGGGGACGAGGAGGCGGACGTCATCGGGGGCTCCTGCTGCGGACCGGGTGGGGGCCGGACAACCGGTTCGGCCACTGTCTGCGTACCCTCCGTTCCTTCACCGTACCCCGCGGGCCGGTACGGGCCGGGCCTGCCGCCCGCACCGATCAGGGGCGCCAGGTGGCCGCGCACGCACGGTCTCCTCGTGGGGAGGACGGGCCTCACCCCGAGGTCGTCACCGGCACCGCGGGGGTTGCCGGGCGGGCGGGCCCACCGGGGTGCGGCGCAACCCCGTCCGGCGGCCTTTCGGCCCGCCGGCCTGGGACAGGACATTCCGGGCGCTTTATTGCATTCCGTCGGTGATACTTGGGGGCATGAATACGGCTACGTATGCAGAACTGGCGGCGTCGTCAGATCACGCGGTCGCCGTGACCATCGCCTTCGTCTGCGGTCTGATCGTGGCCTGCGCGCTGATCTGGGCCGTGCGGGTCGGGATGCGGGTCATGGACAAGGACACCCATCACCCCGCTCCGGAGGAGCAGCCGCGCATGCCGGACGGCGGGCCGGTCCGCGAGAGCCGGGAGATGCGGGAGCCCGACGACGTGCCGGTCGTGACACGCGACGGTCAGCGGCTCATGCCGCATGAGCTCCACCGCGCGAGCACCAGGACCGGCAAGGACCAGAAACCGCGCCGCTGGTCGCCCGGATCCAGCGGATCCTTCGGCGGCGGCGGCCTCGGACGCACATGACCGCGCGCGGCCCGGGAGCCGGCGGGCCCCGGGCAGGCGGCACGACCGCCCGCCGCCGCGGACGCCGGGCGGCGGGCGGGGCCGCCCTGGCGCTGGGTCTGTCCGCCGTGCTCGCGGGGTGCAGCGACTACGACAGCCCTTCGGACACCGCGCGCAAGGCGGAATCCGCCGTGGGCTCGATCGCCTCGCAGGCCTCCGAGGCGGTGGAGTCGGCGACCGCCGAGGCCGGGCGGCGGCTCGACGACATCCAGGGCGGCGTCGACGTCAAGAACGACGTGACGACCGGTCCGCCCGTGACCGAATCCGACGGCCGGGTCCGCACGGAGGTCACCGCCCGCAACACCGACGACTCGACCCGCTCCTTCGCCGTCCAGGTCGACTTCCGGGACGCGGACGGGCAACTGGTCGACACGGTCATCGTCACGGTGGACCACGTCCAGCCCGGCCACTCCGCCACGGCCACGGCCCGCAGCACCCACGACCTCTCCGGCACCCCCCGCCCCGAGGTCACCCGAGCAGTCCGCTACTGACCACCACCCACGCGCGCCCTGAAGGGGCGCGGGGAACCGCACGACCGGCCCCTACGGCGCCGCACTCGCGCCACCGAAGGGGCGCGGGGAACTGCGCGACCAGCCCCTACGGTGCCGCAGCCGCAGACCGACCGGCACAGCCCGACCGACACCCCACGCGCCCCCGAAGGGGCGCGGGGAACTGCGCGACCAGCCCCTACGGTGCCGCAGCCGGAGAACAACCCGGCGCCGCCCTCACCCCCTCACCGCCCCAGCCACACCGTCGTGTCCGGCCCGACCAGCCCGTCCTCCAGCGGCGCGCTGCTCAGCAGCACCTCCCCCGGCGGCAGTTCGACCGCCGTGCCGGACAGGTTCGTGACGCACCGCCACCCCTCGCAGCGGTCGAACCGCAGCACACCCGCCGCCGCGTCCGCCGCCCACGTCAGCTCCTCGCCGTCGAGCAGCTTGCGCCGCAACCGCAGCGCCGTCCGGTACAGCTCCAGGGTCGAACCCTCGACACCGTCCTGCGCCTCCACGGCGTACGCGGCGAAGCCGGGCGGCTGCGGCAGCCACGCACCGCCGGGCCCGAAGCCGTACGACGGTCCGGTCGTCGTCCACGGCAGCGGCACCCGGCACCCGTCACGGCCCTTGCGGACGTGCCCCGTCTGCTCCCAGATCGGGTCCTGGAGCACCTCCGTGGGCAGGTCGGCGACCTCCGGCAGGCCGAGTTCCTCACCCTGGTAGACGTACGCCGAGCCGGGCAGCGCCAGCATCAGCAGGGTGGCCGCCCGGGCCCGCCGCAGCCCGGCCGCCTCGTCGACGGCCGGGGCGTGCCCGCCGGCCAGCAGCCAGGCGTTGAGGTCCGTGCCGGGCGGCAGCATCAGCCGGGAGGCGTGCCGTACGACGTCGTGGTTGGACAGCACCCAGGTGGCCGAGGCGCCCGCCGCCCGGGCCGTGGCGAGCGAGTCGGTGATGACCTGCCTCAGCTCCCCGGCGTCCCATCCGGCTTGCAGGTACTCGAAGTTGAAGGCCTGGCCCAGCTCGTCCGGGCGGGCGTACTGCGCACGCCGGGCCCCGGGCACCCACGCCTCGGCGACTGCCATGCGGGGCGGCCGGTAGGCGTCGAGGATCTTGCGCCAGTCGCGGTAGATCTCGTGCACGTCGTCACGGTCGTAGAAGGGGTGCGTGCCCGGCGGCATCGTGGTGAGGCCCTCCGCCCGGCTCAGCTCGGGCCGGCCGAGGTCGCGCAGGGGTTCGGCGAGGTCCTTGACGAGGGCGTGGGCGACGTCGACGCGGAACCCGTCGACCCCGCGGTCCGACCAGAAGCGCAGGGTGGTGCGGTAGTCGGCGCGGACCTCCTGGTTCTCCCAGTTGAGGTCGGGCTGTTCGGGGGCGAACAGGTGCAGGTACCACTGGCCGTCGGGCACCCGCTTCCAGGCGCTGCCGCCGAAGACGGACTGCCAGTCGGTGGGCGGGAGTTCGCCGTGCTCGCCGCGCCCGTCGCGGAAGACGTAGCGGTCGCGGGCCGCCGAACCGGGCCCCGCGTCCAGGGCCTCCTCGAACCAGGGGTGCCGGTGGGAGGAGTGATTGGGCACGATGTCGACGATGACCTTCAGGCCGAGCCGGTGGGCCTCGCCGACCAGGTCGTCGAAGTCGTCGAGGGTGCCCAGGCGCGGGTCGACGCCCCGCGGGTCGACGACGTCGTAGCCGCCGTCGGCGAGTTCGGACGGGTAGAAGGGGCTCAGCCACAGGGCGTCCACGCCCAGGGCGGCGAGATGACCGAGGCGGCGGGTGATGCCGCGCAGGTCGCCGAGTCCGTCGCCGTCGGCGTCGGCGAAGCTGCGGGGATAGATCTGGTAGACGACGGCCTGGCGCCACCAGTCCGGGTTCCGGGACGACAGGTCGAGGGTCGAGCGATCGGTCACGCGGTCTCCTTCGCAGGGCATACGGGCGACAGCATTGAATCTGTCCAGAATGCCGGAAAAAGGAACCATCGCGCTGATCGGAGTAATCCATTCCTGCTGTGACGAAAGTGTGAGGGCGATGCAACTCCCTTTGCATCACCGCAGGTTGACAGGGTGCCGCAGCGCCGCCACGATGGGGCCACTGAGGCACATGTGACCAATGAGCCCAGTGTTTCTCAGACCATTCACCTCCCGGTGCGGCCCGGCAGCCGCGCGCCGCGCGCTGCCCGCATGCCGTCACCCGGGTCCCTGAACACGCCAAGAAATGGGTTACGCATGTCCATAGGGAGACGTGTCACCGCGCGACGCCTGCTGGGGACGGGCGCCGCGGCCCTCGCCCTCTGCGCCGCCTCCGCCACGACCGCGTTCGCGCACGGTGCGCCCGGCGGCGACGGCTGGTCGTCCGGCGGCAGCTACCGGCCCGGCACGGGCGCGGGCACGGAGACCGGGACCGACCGCTGCCAGTTCTCGCTCGACGGCACCGCCTTCTACGACTCGGTCAAGGTCGACGACCAGAACCTGAAGCCCACCGAGGACGGCAAGGTCCACATCAAGGTGCGCACCGCCGGTGACGCGGCCACCTGCACGGCCTCCCTCGCCTCCTACCTGGCCCACGGCGCGACGTTCGCGACCTCCGGCGAGCAGGTGTTCGTCGACTTCGACACGGTCACGGTCAAGCCGGGCGGCACCGACTCGCTCGACATCGCCATCCCCGACAAGGGCTGCTTCGGGCAGATCGACCTCTACCGCGGCGCGGTGAAGTTCGACGGCGAGCGGGACGCCAAGGACGGCTTCGAGCACGGCGACCTGCCCAAGGGCCCGGACCGCCCGGTCATCAAGGACAAGCTGATCGCGGCCTGGAACGGCGGCACGAAGGACTGCACCACCCCGCCGCCGGCGGAGGAGGAGCCGCCCGCCTCCACGCCGCCCGCGAGCCCGTCCGAGCCGGTCGAGGAGACGACCCCTCCGGCGTCCCCGTCCGAGCCGGCCGAGCCCTCGACGCCGCCGTCCTCCGGCACGGACACGCCCACCCCGAGCGCCTCCGAGTCGACGCCCGTCGCGCCCAAGCCGAACGGCGGGGGCGGTGACCTCGCCGAGACCGGCGCCGACGGCAGCACCGGTCCGATCGCCCTCGGCGCGGCGGCCCTGCTCGCCGGCGGCGCGGCCCTGGTCGTCGTGACCCGCCGCCGCACGGCCAGGCGCGGCGCGTAAGGACACCCGGAACCGAACAGGGCCCGGTGTGCTGTCGTCCGGCGGCGACAGCACACCGGGCCCTGCCGTGCCCCCGCGGGCAGACCACCGCGGCCATCCCGGCCCGCAGGCTCGTCGCCTTGCGCAGCAGGCTCCGCATGACCGGCATCGGCGGGGCGAACGCCGCCCCACGGCGACCGCGGCCGTCACCGCGGCCAGGGCACTCCCGACGTCCGTGCCGTCGACCATCGATATCGATCGCTACCGATCGACGATCGATGGATCACAGCTCGACCGTCGCCAGATACAGCTTCACGTAACGCTCCACGTCCACGTCCAACCCCACGTCGACCAGCGGCTGTTCACGCGTGCCCTCGTGCAGCTCGGACTCGCCGGGCCGGGGGCGGCGGTCCACGATCGTCATACCGCGCGTGGGTCCGGGCGCGAGGGAGACCTCGACGGGGAGACGGTGGGTCGTCAGGCCCTCCGGATCGGCGACCGCGCACACCGCGCCCGCGTCACCGAGGCCGCCGGACGTCTCGGCGGGGTCGTCAGGGCGGCTGTCCGGATGAGCCGGGCGGTACGAGAGCAGCTCCCCGGCCAGCCGCGCCCCCGGCTCCCCGCTCGCGCGCAGCCTGCGCACGTCCGCCGCGGGGACCACGACCCGGTTGAACACGTCCAGCCCGTACATGGTGATCGGCACCCCGGCGGTGAGCAGGATCGCGGCCGCCTCAGGGTCGTGCCAGACGTTGAACTCCGCGACGGGCGTGGCGTTCCCGACGGCCGCCGCGCCGCCCATGAAGACGATCCGCTCGATGTTGCCGACCACCTCCGGATGGGTGCGCAGCAGCAGCGCGATGTTGGTGAGCGGGGCCGTCGGGACGAGGGTCACCGGGCGCGGGGAGGCGAGGATCTCGCGCCGCAGCAGCGTCACCGCGTCGACGTCTGCGGGCCCGCGGGACGGTTCCGGCAGCCCCAGGTCGCCCATGCCGTCCCGCCCGTGCACGTGCCGCGCCGAGCGGGGGGCCTCGATCAGCGGCCGCTCCGCGCCCCGGGCGACGGGGATGGGCGCAGCGCCCGCCTGCTCCAGCACGGACAGGGTGTTGCGCACGACGCCGTCGACGTCCGTGTTCCCGGCCACGCAGGTGATCGCCCGCACGTCGAGCGCCGGATGCCGTACGGCGAACAGCAGGGCGAGAGCGTCGTCGACACCGGTGTCGCAGTCGATGATCACCGGGATGGGCAGGCCGTCCGTCACGGCGGGGACTCCTTCCAGTGGCTCCGCGAGAAAAGCTCTGCGGGAAAGCTCCGCGGGAAAAGCTCCCCGGCAGCGACCCTACGGCCCGGGCGGCGCCCCGTCGCCGCTCCCGGCCGGGTCAGGACCGGCGCAGCGCCGTGACCTCGCACTCCAGCAGGACGTTCCGGCCGACCATGCCACAGGCTCCGCTGACGCCCCAGTCGTGGCGGTCGATGGCCGTCCGGCCCGGAGGAGTGCGCGGTCAACGGCCGACCGGGCCTGGTGGCCCGCAAGGACGGCGTCATCGTGTCGGTGCCGGCGTTCGACATCGCGGGCGACCGGATCCAGCACGTCCGGGCCGTGCTCGACCCCGACAAGCTCCGCCCCTGGACGGCCCGCTGACCGCGCCGTGGGCCACACGAACGGGCGCGGCGATGATTCCGGGCCCGCCGGACGGTCGTTACGGGCAGGAGACGACGAAGGAGTCCCGCCATGCCCGCACAGCGACCGACGACCGAGCTCGACCCCCGCTACAGCTCCGCGCTCAACCCCCGCCCGGGTGCCTCGGAGGTCACCGCCACCGACTGGGACGAGGCCCAGGGGCGGCTGGCGCACGCCGAGATCTTCTGGGTGTCCACCGTGCGGCCCGACGGCCGGCTGCACGTCACGCCCTGCATCGCCACCTGGCACGACGGGGCGCTGTACTTCTCCACCGGCCGCACCGAGCAGAAGGCCAGGAACCTCGCACACGACGCGCACTGCGCGCTGACCGCCGGCGCGAACTCCCTCACCAACGGGCTCGACCTCGTCGTCGAGGGCACCGCCGAGCCGGTCGCCGACCGGGCCCTGCTGGAGGAGGTGATCACGGCGTACGAGACGAAGTACGGGCCGCACATCACCTCCCCCGAGGGCACCTTCCACGGCATCGGCGACGCGATCCGCGGCGGCGACGTCGTGCTGTTCGCGGTGGCCCCGGACACGGCCTACGGCTTCGGCCGGGACAACGGCGTCTACAGCCACACCCGGTGGACGTTCTGACCCCGCCCTACGGCCGGTCCCACAGCCCGGTGCCGCGGGCCGCGACCCGGTCGCCGATCCGCCGCAGCAGCTCTGCGGCGGGCAGCGCGTCGAGCCGGCGGCCGTCGCGCAGGCGGGCCGCCACCAGGCCCGCGGCGGCCTCCCGCCCGCCGATCACCGCCTGGTACGGCACCAGCCGGGCCGCGCGGATCCGGGCGGCCAGGGTGCCCTGCCCGGGGCCGGCGGTCTCGGCACGCAGACCGAGCTCCCGGGCCCGTGCGGCCAGGGCGTCCGCGGCCTCGCACTGCTCCTGCGCCACCGGCAGGACCGCCAGCTGCACCGGCGCCAGCCACGGCGGGAACGCGCCGCCGTGCTCCTCGACGAGGTGGGCGACCGCGCGCTCCACACTGCCGATGACGCTGCGGTGCACCATGACCGGGCGGTGCTTCGCCCCGTCGGGGCCGATGTAGTGCAGGTCGAAGCGTTCGGGCTGGTGGAAGTCGATCTGCACGGTGGACAGGGTCGATTCCCGCCCGGCCGGGTCGGTGATCTGCACGTCGATCTTGGGGCCGTAGAACGCCGCCTCCCCCTCGGCCTCCTCGTACGGGATGCCGGAGCCGTCCATGACCTCCCGCAGCAGGGCGGTGGCACGCCGCCACAGCTCCGGGTCGGCCACGTACTTGCCGCCCTCCCCGGGCAGCGACAGCCGGTACCGGTGTGCGCGGATGCCCAGGTCCGCGTAGGCACGGCCGATCAGCTCCAGCGCGGCCCGGGCCTCCTCGACGGCCTGTTCCAGGGTGCAGAAGATGTGCGCGTCGTTGAGGGTGATGCCCCGCACCCGGGTCAGGCCGCCGAGGACGCCGGACAGCTCCGAGCGGTACATGCCGCCCAATTCGGCCATGCGCAGTGGCAGTTCGCGGTAGCTGCGGGAACGGGAGCGGTAGATCAGGGCGTGGTGGGGGCACAGGCTGGGGCGCAGCAGCACCTGTTCGGCGCCCAGCTCCATCGGCGGGAACATGTCGTCGCCGTAGTGGTCCCCGTGCCCGGAGATCTCGTACAGCTCGCGTTTGCCGAGGACCGGCGAGTACACGTGCCGGTACCCGGCCCGGCGCTCCGCGTCGCGGACGTACTCCTCCAGGGCGTGCCGCACGATCGCGCCGTCGGGCAGCCAGAACGGCAGCCCCGCGCCCATCAGCGGGTCGGTGTCGAACAGGTCCAGTTCACGGCCGAGTCGGCGGTGGTCGTGCATGGCGTGACTCCTCGCGGTGGGGAGGCGAGCACCACGCGACGAAGCCCCGGGGCACTCGCCCCGGGGCTTCGGACATCTGGTCAGCTGTCAGCGCGCCGGGACACTCTCCGGCGTCGTCGTGGAGGACGGGAACGGCTGGACGCGCTGCATGGGCGCGACGGTAACAGGGGGGTGCGCGGCGGGGCGACGGGTTTTCGGAAGGGCCGTACGCGGCCGACGCCGAAGCCGGCGGTGGCCCGGGCCGGTCACCCGGACGGCCCGTATCGCTGGTGGCCGGGCGGGCGCGGTGGTGCCGTAGGAGCACGTACCCGATCTTGGAGAGCGGCCCCGCCCGCAGGCGCCTCCATGAGCCCCCGCAGGAGGCACCCGATGACCCAGCCCGCGGCCACCTGTGCCCTCCTGGCCTCCGCGCTGTCCGTCACCGCCCTGCTGGCCACGGCCGGCTGCTCCGTCGAGGACGAGCCGCGGCCCCGGTGGTTCTCCGCCTCCGCGTCCGCCTCCGGCGCGTCCCCCGCCGTCGAGCAGCCGTCCGGCTCCGGGGCCGCCCTCACCGAGGCGCAGGCCCACGCCGCACTGGTCACCGAGGCCGACCTGGGGGAGCCGTGGGTGCCGTCCCGGGGGGCGCGGACCTGGCGGGACGGGCTGCTCAAGGCGACCACGGAGGACCAGGACTGCCAGCGGCTGCTGGACGTCCTCTACACGGAGGAGCCCTTCGGCACCCCCGAGGGCCCGCAGGCGACGTCCGCGCTCGACGACGACGACACCGACGCCCAGTTGCGCTACCGGGTCGCCGCCCATCCCCCGGCGGACGTGGACCGCGCGCTGGACTGGATGAGATCGCTGCCCGGCAGGTGCGGTGAGTTCACGGCCGCGACCACCCGCGGCGGCATCCAGGGCGTGGAGGTCCGCGACCTGCCGCTGCCGCCGGTCGGCGACGCCCGGCAGGCCCTGCGGGTCATGCTGGCCGGCGAGACGGAGGAGGGGGAACGCACGTACCTCACCATGGACATCGCCGCCGTCCGCGTCGGCCAGGAGGCGATCACCCTCACCAACGCGGGCCTCGACGAGGTCTACGAGGAGGTCACTCAGCAGGCCGCGCAGCTCGGTGCGCAGCGCCTGACGGAGATCAGGAAGCAGGGCAGGGCGCAGATCTGACGCGCCCCGCTCCCTACGGGTCCGACGCGCCGGTGACGCGTGCCGCTCCCTACGGGTCCGACGCGCTGGTGACGCGTGCCGCTCCCCGCGGGTCCGACGCGCCGGTGACGCCCCCCGCTCCCCGCGGGTCCGACGCGCTCGTGACGCCCCCCGCTCCCCGCAGATCAGACGCGCCCCCCTCACGCGGGTCTGACGCGTCCCGCTCCCCGCCGGTCAGTACGGGTCGAACCGCGTGCGGTGGGCGATCACGTCCCGCGCCACGTCCAGGGCGGTGCGCCCGTGCGCGAACGCGTCCGCCCGCAGCCGCGCGAGCGCGTCGTCCGCGGCAACGCCCAGCTGCGCCATGATCATGCCGACGGCCTGGTAGACCTCGTCGTGGTCGGTGGCCAGTCCGCTCAGCCAGTCGTCCCCGTCCGGTGTCCCGGGCTCGTCTCCGTGCGGCAGTGCCATCAGGGCCACGGTCATGACACCGGCCACGACGCGGGCCATGTGCAGCTGACGGTCGGTGAGCCCGCCCGGGCGGTCGCGGTACAGGTCGAGTGTGCCCACGCACACCGGGCCGCTGCCCAGCGGCACCGCGTACACCGCCCGCACCCCGGCCTCCGTGGCCTGCTGGGCGAAGACCGGCCAGCGCCCGGCGTCCCGGCCCGCGGTCAGGTCACTGGCGAGGACGGGCACACCGTCCTCCAGCGCGCTCTGGCACGGGCCGTCGCCCAGCGTCGCTTGGATCTGCGCCAGGTGCGCGGCCTGCTCGCTGCTCGCGCTCAGCTGCACGGGCATCCCTTCGCTGCGCAGCGACACGCTGGCGCCGATCACCGGCAGCAGTTCCACCGCCACCTCGCACAGCCGCCCCGGCACCTCCCCGGGCTCGGCGCCCCGCACACCCCTGGCGATGGCGTCGGCGGCCCGGGCACCGTCCGGGTCCGGGCCGCCGCCCCCGGCGCGGCCGAGGCCCGGGTCGCCGTCGGGGGCGTCTCCGGGATCGTCCCTGGGCAGCACGGCCACCGCCTCCTTCGCTCACGCATCGCGCGTCACCGGTTCCCGGGGCGGGGCCGCGACAGGGCCGGTCGCGTACGCCCCTGCCCTGTGAGGCCGTGGTGCGTGGTGCGGCCGGCCGTCCCCGCTTGCCCGGTGCCCGCCGCGCACTGGGGCCCGGACCCTCGGAACGTGCCCCGACTACCCGTTGCAGGTGCGACGAAACACCTGCCCGGAGGACCTCGTCGCAGGGTACGGCGTCGGCGTTCGCGTACAGGTCGTCCGGCTGCGAAGCCCACCGCCGCCCCAGGGCCGGGCGGTGAGGACCTGGTGACGTCACAGGGGAGGACGCGCGAGTGCGAGCCCCAGGGGTCGGTGCCGCACCTGGCTTCCCCACAGCGGAGGCCGCGCGAGTGCGAGCCCCAGCGGTCGGTGCCGCACCTGGCTTCCTCACAGCGGAGGCCGCGCAGGTGCGGACGCGAGGGGCCGGCAGCGCACCCAGCCCCCTCCCTCACAGGGGAGGCTGCGCGGGCGCGGGACCGAGGGTGGTGGTGCCGGGGGCCGTGCGGTGGCCGAGGCCCGTCCGGTAGGCGTCCAGGGCCGCCTCCACCCGCCCGGTCCGCCGCAGCAGGTCGCCCAGCAGCCGGCACAGGTCGGCCAGGTCACCGGCGGCACCGGCCCGCTCCAGCAGGCTCAGGGCACGGACGTAGTGCTCCTCGGCGTCCTCGGTGCGGCGGGCGTCCTCGGCGATGATGCCGAGCAGCCGGTGCGCGGCGGCGGCGTGCACGGCACCGCGCTCGGGCGACAGCTGCCCGAGGACGTCGTGCAGCAGGGCCGAGGCCTCCTCGGACCTGCCGCGCCGGTGGAGCACGTCGGCCAGCTCGACGGTGACCTGGCTGCTGTAGAGGGCGGCACGCTGGGCCGACAGCATGCCGAGGGCCTGCCGCAGTTCCTCCTCGGCGCGTTCCAGCCGGCCCTCCTGGGCGTAGACGTAGCCGCGCATCCAGTGGCAGTTGGCCAGTTCGGTACGCAGGCGCAGGCCGCGGTAGAGCTCGGCGGCCTTGGCGAGGGAGGCGTCGGCCTCGGCGAGGCGGCCCTCGGCGACCAGGGTGCGGGCGACGGACCGGTGCATGCGGGCGACCAGGGCGGGGTCGCCGGACTGCGGGGCGAGGGCCAGGGCGAACTCGGCGGCCTGGGCGGCGCGTGCGTGGGCGCCCATGTCCATGTACGGGCCGATGGCGCTGGCGTAGAGCAGCAGCAGGGCGTCCGGGTCGTGCAGTCCGCCGCGGTTGAGTGCGTCGAGGGTGGTCTCCAGCAGGTAGACCGCGTAACGGAGTTCACCGGCGAGGTAGTGGGCCACGGCCCGGCCGCGCAGGGCCGGGACCCGGGCGGGCAGGGGGGCGTCGGCCAGACACTCCTCGGCGCGCTCGAAGTACTGCCGGCCGGCCACGAGCTCACCGGTCTCCAGGGCGCACTCGCCGAGCCCGAGCAGGGCGGCGGACCGCTCGGCGGCCAGGGAGTGCGTCTCGGCCTCGGCGAGCAGTTCGGCGTACTGCGCGGCCGCCGCCTCGGTGTCGCCGACGGCGAAGGTGCGCTGGGCCTCGGTCAGCCGCAGCCGCAGTCCGGTGACGAGCCGGGCCGAGCGTCCGCCGGCGAGTTCCTCGAAGGCGACGCCCAGCCGCTCCGCGAGATGCCGCAGGGCGTCGTCGGAGGGCCGCACCCGGCCCGACTCGAGGGTGGAGATGTAGGCGGGGGTGTACACGGGTTCCGCCAACTGCCGTTGCGTCAGCCCGCGTTCCACCCGCAACCGCTGCACCCGGCGCCCGATGGTTCCCGGATCGTCACGCTCTCCCACGCCAACTCCCCCTGCGACTCTTGCCGTTCGCCCTGAACTGCCCCTAGGTTAAACGGAGTGTTAAGCGGGATTGTCGCACTCGCTTAATACCTCGCCGCCGTAGTCGCCGCCCCTGTTGCGAGGTCGCCGTGCTCGAACGCACACGCACCACCGAGCGGTACGCCCGAGGCTTCACCGCCGCCCTCGTCGCGGTGGCGACCCTCCTCCTGGCGGCGAACGCGGGCCCGGCCCGGGCAGCGGAACCACCGGCCACCCACGCCACACATACAGCCGATCAGCGCCACGGCTGAGGGGGCCTTGGTGCGCCTCCGTACCTGATCCGCGAATCGAACACAGACCGGAGTCCTCGAAACGGGTCTCCTCCCCTCTCCGTCCTGGGCACACTGTGATCCATGACTCAGTACGCGGAGTTGTTGCTGGACGACAGCACGGTCATACGCCTGGAGCTGTCACCGGTCGGGGAGCCACCGGCCGACGCCGGGACAGCCGGCACCGATGAGCTGCAGGAGTACGAAGAAGTACCGGACGGCATGCGGGGCTCGGAGCCGGTCGGACGGTTCAGCGATGCCGCACGGGTCCTCGCCGGCGGCACCATGCGCCGCGTGCTGAGCCCCCTCGGGCCACTGCTGCGGGAGGTGCATGCCGTCGTCACGTCGGTGGACGACCCGCCGCAGGAGTTCAGCGTCGAGTTCGGCCTGCAGCTCGGGCAGGACCTGAAACTCGGCATCGTGGGCGTCAACAGCGCGAGCAGCCTGAAGGTGTCGGCGACCTGGCGGCCCGTCCCGGACCCCGCCGTCTAGGGCCTTCCCTTGCCCTGGTTCTCCGCGCCGGGCCCGTCCCGTCCGGCGACCGTGTCCGTGTTTCCGCGTGCCCGGGAGCGAAGCAGCGTCGGCGCGGGCGTGCTGCTGCCCGGCAGCCGCGTGCTCACCGCCGCGCACGTCGTCAACCTGGCTCTGGGCAGGACGGACAAGTATGAAGCGGCCCACCCTGGCAAGGAGGCCGTCCTGCGGGTGCGCGTCGGCGGCCACTGGGAGGACGCCCGGGTCGTCGTCTGGGTGCCCGTGCGTGAGCGGACGAAGCTGCACTGGAAGGGCGATCTGGCCGTACTCGAGCTGCTGCACGGCCTACCGCCGAACTTCCTGCCGCCCCCGTGGCGGCCGGTCACCGAGGGCCTGCCCGTCTGTGCCTGGCATCCGGCGGGGCGTGCCGAATTCTCCCTGGCGCGGAGCAAGGTGGTGGCGGTCGACCCGGAGCTCGCCTTCGCCATCGTGGACAGCAGCGACACCGGCGCCACCATCCAGCACGGCTACAGCGGGGGCCCGGTCTGGTTCGACGAGGACCGGGCCGTCGTCGGCATGGTCGTGGCACAGCTCAAAGGCGACGAGGAACGGGCCCACCACCCCGATCAGATCCGCCGCCGCAGCTGGTGCCTGCCCACCCAGCGTGTCCGCGAGGAACTCGCCGCCGCCGGCGCCGCGCATCTGCTGGACACCCCGCACGACGCGGACGAACCCGACACCTCGAGCGAGGCCTTCGACCTCGCGGACATCCTGAACCGGAAGGTGGACAGCCACAAGGACCTGGCCGAGTACGGCCGGGAGGTGGCCGCACGGACCGGACTGAGCCATCCTCGTGACGATTCCGCGCCGTCCGTGGAGGAGTTCGCGCGCGTCCTTCTCACCTACCCCCGCGCCCTGGCCGAGCTCACCGACGTGTTGTACGCGGCCAAACCCGGCGCCGTGACGGAACTCCTGGACGTAGGCGCGCGAATCGAGCACTGCACGTTGCTCACCGACGCCGAACGGAAGCGGCTGACCGCCCTGCTGGGGTCGCTGCCACACAAGATCACCGCCACCGTCCCCGCCCTCGTGCTGGACGCCCTCCCCGACGTCGAACTCCCCACCGACCTGCTCACCGACGAGACCTGGCTGGATCCGCATGGCGCACCGGGTTCTCTGGAGGCGCTGCTCGACCAATTGGAACGCAGCCGCCGTGCTCCCGCGACCGAGCGCCCGCACAGCCCGCTGCTGCCCGCCCTCGTCTGCTTCGTCCTCCATGTCGCATCCGTGGCACCCGACGCTGTCGCCTCCGACCTGGTCGGATGGTGCGCCAAGGTCGTCCGGCGCACCCAGGGACACCAGGCGGCACTGGAGGAACGGCTGGCGCTGGCCAAGGAGCAGGCGTGCCGGCTACGAGCACCCAACCGGCACGCACCGCGGCTTCTGGTGCGCCTCGAGCGCGTCGACGGCGAGGGGGACACCAGCCGCTTCACCCTGCGGATGTGGCGACGTGAGGCGGTTGGGTGGCAGCGCGTCCATGTCGACGAAAAGGAGGTCCGGGACATCGCCGGCACGGCGGCGAGGATCTTCACCGCCGCCTCGCTGCTCTGGCGGACCGGCACGCTGCCCATCGTCGAGCTGCTGCTGGACCGTGCGGACCTCGACATGGATCCCCACTGGTGGAAGGCCCCGGGGCCGCTGAACACCGAGCGGGCCCTGGGCGTGGACTTCCCGGTTGTGTTCTCCTGCCCGGAACTCGTCGAGCAGGGCAGCGATGCGGAGTTCCTCCGGGAGCGGAAGAGACGTCTGCACCGGGGTGCCCTGGTGCGCATCGAGGCCTCGGTCAGCAGCCTGGACGAGGTCTACGGCCTTTTCGCGGGCGACATGGACGCCGTGGGGGCACTGGTCGGAGCGGTCGAGCCGGCGTTCCGTGAGGTCGTCGTGCAGTACTGCCTCGCGGCAGGCGTGCCCGTGGTGCTGTTCGGGCGGGGCGAGAAGGAGTGGGCGCACGCCGAGAACGTACTCGCCCGCATTCCCCCTGCGGGGCTGCCCCAGGCGGTGCGGGAGTACCGCCGCGGCATCTGGAACGACCCGGCCGTGCACGTCGGACGGCCCGTACTCGCCTGGTCCGACGACCACGGCCCGCTGCCCGAAGACCTCTATCTCGACGACCCCTCGTAGGAGCTCGTATGACAAACGCATCCTGGCGGCTCTTCAGGGGTGACGGTGTCCCCCGGGGCATCGAGAGCCTTCCACCCGCCCCGCCCTGGCGCCGCTTCGGAAACCGCCCGAGGTCGGATACGAACGCCTCTCCCTATCTGATCTCCCCCGGGCACGCCGACGTCGTCAGCGCCGCGCTGCACCTGCGCCGCCCGCTGCTCGTCACCGGCCAGCCCGGCACCGGGAAGTCGTCACTGGCCCGTGCCATCGCGCACGAGTTGCAGCTCGGGGAGGTCCTGCACTGGCCCGTCAACAGCCGTTCCACCGTCAGCGAGGCCCTCTACCGTTACGACGCAGTGGGCCGTCTGCGCGAGACCGCCCTGACCCGAGACCAGGAACGCGAGGAGCCGCCGATCGGCACCTTCGTGCGGCTCGGTCCGCTCGGTACTGCACTGGTGCCCCGGCCGCGACCTCGTGTCCTGCTCGTCGACGAGCTGGACAAGGGCGATGTCGACCTCCCCAACGACCTGCTGACGGTGTTCGAGGAAGGCGAGTACGAGATTCCCGAACTGGCCAGGCTGCCCGAGGACCAGTCCGTCGTGGAGGTCCTGTCCGCTGACGCCGACACCCAGGTCAGGGTCGTCCGCGGGCGGGTACGGTGCCAGGAGTTCCCCGTCGTGGTGATCACCAGCAACGGGGAACGTGACTTCCCACCCGCCTTCCTGCGCAGGTGCGTACGGCTCGAACTGCCCCCGCCGGACAGCGAACGCCTGCGGGAGATCGTCGCGGCCCACCTCGGCCAGGAGGCGGCGTCGAGCGTCGACGACCTGCTCCGAGACTTCCTGAGCCGTCGGCAGCGCGGCGGCCTGGCCACGGATCAGTTGCTCAACGCGGTGTTCCTGCGCGCGGGCGGAGTCGACCTCGACGCGGACGGGCTGCTGGAAGCCGTGGTGCACCGGCTCGGCGGGACGATCTGAGTGCCCGGGGACGCCGCGGGACAGGGGCTCCGGCTCGCGCTGGACGTGCTTGCCGACTGCGGGGTCAGCCTCTCCCAGGAGGAACTGCTCGACGCTCTGTGGCTGGCGCGACGGCTGACCGGCTCACCCGGCGACCTGCCGCTGGAGCGCGACACCACGCCCGCGGCGGATGTCGTGCCGTGCACCCCTGCCGTGTCGGACAGGCACACACCACGCACGGGACCCGGAAGCCGATCCGGTCTGTTCGGCGCAGCCCACCCGAAACCGCGCAGGAAACCCGAGGCTGACCCCGGCACCCCCGATCCGGAGGTCCCTCAGCCGATCACCCCGCTCCAGGCCGACGAGGCACGGGCCATGCCCCTGCGGGTCCCCGAAGCGAAGGCCTTGGCCGACGAACTGTTCATCGGCCGCGTTCTCAGACCCCTCAAGCAGTCCCGCCCCAGCACGACGCGGTATCACTTCGACGAGGAGGCCACCGTGCACGCCCTGGCGGAGACCGGGCTGCCCGACGTGGTGTTGCGACCGGCCCCGGAACGCTGGCTCGACCTCGTCTTCGTCGTCGACGACGGCATCTCCATGCTGTTGTGGCAACGGCTCGCCACCGAACTCCACGCTGTGCTGCGCCGGGCGGGCGCCTTCCGTACGGTGCGGGCCTACGGGCTGCACACCCGTGGTGACGAGGTGTTCCTGCGTGGACGGCCCTTCTCGGACGATGAGAACCGGATGCCGACGCACCTGGCCGCCGACCCCACGGGCCGGACCCTGGTCCTCCTGGTGAGCGACGGCGTCGGTCGGGCCTGGCGTGACGGCCGCATGCACGGCGTCCTGAGCGACTGGGCACGCTGCGGTCCGACCGCGATCGTGCACGCTCTGCCTCCCCGCATGTGGGGCGGTTCGGCTCTGCGAACCCAGCGCTGGCGGGTGACCAGCGGGCGGCGGGGGGCGGCCAACGCCGAGTTGATCGTCACCGACCCGGTTCTCCCGCCGGACGTCATGTCCTTTCGTGGGGTCCCCGTGCCGGTGCTGGAACCCGCACCGGCCGCACTGTCCGCCTGGGTCCGGCTGGTGTCCTCCCCCGCCGCATCCACCACCCTGCCGCTGCTGTCCGCGCCCCGGTCGGTGCGGCCCCAGCCGGCGGACACCGGACTTCCCCGACTGCGGCGCTTCCACGCCGCGGCCACACCGGAGGCCTACCGGCTGGCCGCTCATCTGGCCGGTGTCGCCCCGCTCTCGTTGCCCGTCATGCGACTGGTGCAGGCGGCCATTCCATGGGCCGGTGTCTCGCATCTGGCCGAGGTGTTCCTGGGTGGGCTGCTGCGTTCGCTTCCCGCACCGCCCGGCGAGTGTCTGCTGCCGCAGCACCAGCTCTTCGACTTCGACAGCGACATCGGGGAGGTCCTGCTCAACGCCGTTCCCCTGGCGGACGTCGTGGAGACGGGCAGGACGGTGAGCGCCCGCCTGGCACACCTGGCCGGCCGTTCACCCGACTTCCCGGCCTGGCTCGCCCACCCCGAGGGCCAGGAGCGCATCCCCTCCTCGACTCGGGCTTTCGCGGCCATCGGCCCCCGGCTGGCCGCGCGCTTCGGCGTCGGCAGCCTGGAGCGGCGCATGGGCAGCGTCTGGCGACCGCTTCGGGCGGGTGACCGATGGCGCATCGGCCCCTACACCCTGCATGCCAGAGGCGTGGACGACGGGCCGTGCGACAAGTTTCTGGGCCGGGATCCCAGTGGCACGGAGGTCGTCGTCCTCTCAGCGGACCAGGAGCACGCCGCGTTCCTGGGTACCGAGGAGCGCGCCCTACGACGCATGGCCGGTCGATACGCCCCTCGGCTCGTCGCCAGTGACCTGCTCGACACTCCGCCCTGGGTGGCCGAGATCCCGCCCCACTCGCCGGACGGCATCCCCGCCGAGTCCCTGGCCACGGTGCTCGATCGGGGTGACCTCGAGGCGGACGCCGCTCTTGAGCTGGCCTGGCACCTGTGCGAGGCCGTCGACGCCAGTCATCGCGCGGACCTGATCCACGGAAACCTCACCGCCACCAGCGTCCGGTGTCTGGGAAGGACGGTGATGCTGACGGACTGGTTCTGGTCGTCGCACGGGGCAGGGCCCGGGGCCGGCACGGACCTCGCGGCCCTGGCCCTGCTGGTCGACGCACTCACCGCGTTCGCACCCGAGGTCGATCTCGATGAACTCAGGGCCCTGCTGGAGGCGTGCGCCCCGGACCGTTCGGACAGGACGATCACCGCGGGGCAGCTGGCGGAGGTATTGTCCGCCCGCTTGGGCATGCAAGGGGACGACGGACGGCTCGTCACTGCCATGGACCGGCCGACCAGGGCGAGTCTCATCCGTACCCCGGTCGCCTCATGCGCCAGGATCGCCGTCCTCGGCGTGCCGGGTTCCTCCGGTACGAGCACCACCGCAGCGCTCCTCGCCACGGTCTTCGCCACCGAGCGGCGAGGGCGGACCCTCGTGGTGGACGCCGACCCAGGGCACGGCACCCTGGGCTTCAGGGTGAACCGCAACCGGGGCTGGGGCATGACCGAGCTGGCCTTGCGACTCGACCAGGTGAGTGGTCGCCGCGCCGCCCTGGATCCCTACCTGTCCAGAATGGAGTCGGGAGCGGACATCCTGACGGATCTGCTGGGCCAGCACGCGCCGCCGGCACCGGAGCAGGTGAAGCGGATCTGTGACGCCCTGGCGCAGCACTACGACGTCCTGATCACCGACTCCCACTCCGCCGAACTGGACGCGGGCAAGCACGCCGTGCTGAGCCGGGCCGATCAACTCGTCCTCGTCGTGGACTCGTTGTCGAACCTGTCGGCGGGACCCCGTGCTGAGTGGTTCAGCCGCCTGCTGGGACTCGGCTACAAGGAACTGCTGTCACGCAGCATCATCGTCGAATCGCAGGGGCGGTCCCAGGAAAGCGGCATCATGAGCCGTCCCCTGGAGCTGCGCCAACTCTGCCGGGCCGTCGTGGCCATCCCTTTCAGCGCCTACCTGGCCAACGCGGGCGAAGCGGATCTGAACCGACTGGGCGACGATCTCCGGGAGGCCTACTACGACCTGACGGCACTCGTCGCCCAGTCCTTCAGACTCCCCTGAGAGCTGAGGCGGCTTGATCAGGATCGCTACGTCGAGCCACCTGGCTCACATTCAGGCGCCGGGAACACTGGGCCACCTGATCGACAACCTCGCCTAGGCGTCCCGGCGTGAGCGGACGTACCGCCGCCCGAAGTAACACACCCCCGCCACCCCGCCGGCAGCGCCGAGCGCGCAGAGGGCTGTTGCCCAGGTGGCCATGTCCTGGGTGATCCACAGGAGGCTCACCGCCACCAGCGCCACGGAGAACAGCAGGCGTTCTCCGTGGCCCGGGGTGCGGCGGCCGGTCAGTCCCCGGTGGCCGTGCACTTGTACGTCACGCCCTTCATTTTGATGTCGCGCCATCCCGCCTTCACGGAAACATCGGCGGGCGCGACATCGGTTCCACCTCCGCCGCCGCTTTCCTTTCGGCAGTAATAGCCGAGTGCGTCGAGTTTCTTGATGTCGCTCATCGCCTGGTACTTCTTGTACGACGCGATCATGGCGGCCCGGCGCTCCGCGGGCGTGGCCTCCTTCGCCTTCGTGTAGGCGTAGCACCCGATGCTCGCGCCGATCCCCACCCATGAGGCGCCCTTGGCCAGCGCCTTGCTGAGGCCTGCCGCGCCGCTGCCGATCCCCAGGACCGCGCAGATCTCGTCCGCTCCGGCGCGCACCTGCGGCTGCGCCGGGGCCGCCTGGGCCGTCTGGATGCCGACACCGCACAGCGCACCGGTCATGGCGAAAGCTATTGCGGAAGAAATTCCCTTGCTTCGTACGCGCACGAAGGACAACCCCGTTCCCCGTTTAGTGAATTGCATGGTCAGTGCGAAATTGAGGCTACCCACGGGGAACGGGCCGTCGCAATGGAGGAAGTGTGAACATCACCGGGAGGAAATTCAACCGGGTAAAACCTTTTTCAACGCCTCGTCAAGGCTCTTCGCCACCTGTGCGTCCCGTGGCCGGGGTGCGCCCGGCGGGCGGGGGCCGCACAGGGCGTCCAGTTGGGTGATGAGGGTCTGGGTGACGGCCCCGTACAGGGGCGTGCGGGGCCGCTGGACGGCCTCGCTCAGGGCGGGCAGCAGGACATCACGGGAGTAGCTGACGCCGCCCGCGAGCAGATCGGGTGCCTTGAGTTCGGCGCTCTCGCCCGTGGGCGACGCCGAGGCGCTCCCGGAGTACGCGGAGGCGTGCCGGCACTCCGGGGTGGCGTCGGGCGCCTGGTACGCGGAGGTGCGTGTCGCGGCGAACCCGGCGCGCAGCAGGCAGCGTTCGCTGTCCGGGTCGGTCAGGAACGCGATCAGCTCGGCGGCCTTCGCGGCGCGCTGCTCGGAGGTGGAGGAGGTGACGGCGAGGTTCTGTCCGCCGAGCACCGCCTTGCCGGGCAGCCGGGTCACCCCGAGGTTCTCCTTGAACGTCTCGTACAGAGCCGGGTAGACGTACGGCCAGTGCCGCAGGAACGTCGTGCGGCCCTCCGCGAACGCGCTGAGCGACTCCGCCTCGCGCGAGGCGGAGGCCTCCCCGAGCAGGTACGCCGACGCCGTGCGCTCCCGCAGCTCGGTCACGCCGGCGGTCAACTGCTCCTCGTCGGCGGCGTACCGGCCGTCCTCGTCGGTCAGCGCGAAGTCCGGTACGGCCGAGGCGAACGCCTCGATCGCGTTGACCGTACGGCCCTCGTAGGCGGCGAGCTGCGTGGTCCAGCCGTCCTTGTACCCCTCGGGCTTGGTCCGGTCGTTGACGGTGTCGATGAGGTCCCGGAGGTCGTCCCAGGTCACGCCGCCGCTCAGATCGGTGCGGGAGGTGCCGACGCTGCGCAGGTGGTCCTTGCGGTAGTACAGCAGGCCCACGTCGCTGTTGAAGGGCACCGCGTACCGCTCGCCGTCCCAGAACGACGTGCGGTCGACGGACGGGATGATGTCGCCGGGCGACTTCACCGCCCTGCCGGTCAGCGGGCGGATCAGCCCGGCCGCGGCGAACTCCGGGATCCAGGTCACGTCCAGGTTCACCACGTCGTACTCGGCGCCGCCCGACTGGAGCGCGCCGAGCAGCTGGCTGCGCTGCTGGTCCGCCGAGCCGGGCAGCTCCACCAGGCGGGCCCGGTAGCCCTGTTCGCCCTCCTTGGCGTTCCAGGCGTCGATGAGCTGCTGGCGGATGCCGTTCTTTCCGGTGACGTCCTGGCCGCTGGCCACCACGATCCGGGGCGGCTCGGTGCCCGGCGGCTGCTGCTCCCCCGCGTCCCTGGCGGTGCAGGAGGCGAGCGCGAGCAGGGCGAGAAGGGACGCCAACGACAACACGGCGGCCGTCAGGCGACGGACCGTCCGGCGGGCAACCATCCCGCGGCCGGCCGTCCTGCGGCCGGCCATCCTGCGGCCGACCGTCTGGCGACCAGCCATCCGGTGGCCGGCCGTCAGGCTGCCGGCCGTCAGGCTGCCGGCCGTCAGGCGACGGACCGTCCGGCGGCGCGGCGTGAGGCGGCGGGTCATCATTCCACCCCCGATCCGGTGCGGGCGACCTCGTCGTACAGGGCGGGGACCAGGTCGTCCCCGACGTCCAGGCAGCGGCCCCGGCCCGCCGCGGCGATGCGGGTCGCGGGGCGGCCTCGGTCGCAGCCCGAGTTGCGCAAGGACACCATGACGACCGGGACTTCCGCGTCACCGCCGGCCCGGTCGAGGACCTCCTCCAGGGCCTTGCCGGTCAGGCGGCCGTCGTCCTCGCCGTCCGTGAGGTACACGATCAGCTGCGGCTGCTCGTCGCCGGTGCCGCGCTCCCGCATGAACGCCAGCGCGTCCAGCAGCGCCCCGTGCGGATCGGCCTCGGCGTCCCGCACCTCGGCACGCTCCAGGGCGCGTTCGGCGTCGGGGCGCTCGTGCGTACCGAAATCCAGCAGCTCGGTGTGGGTACGGCCGCCGGTGCCGTGCACCGCCCACACCCCGTACTCGTCCTCCCCGCCGAGCCCGGGCAGGGTCTGCTTCAGGATGCCCGGGCCGCCGCTGGAGCCGTCCCAGCGCCCGGCCATCGAGCCGGAGCTGTCGAGGAGGAACAGGACCCGGCCGGGGCCGTGCGCGTTGCCGTAGCGCTCCAGGGTCAGGTCCATCTCCGAGGGGTCGGCGGCCTTGGCCGGACGGACCGACTCGGCGAGGCCCCGGGGAGCCTCCTTCGCGGCGAGCAGGCCGCGCTCACCGGTCGCCGACCGGAAGCCGTGCTCGCCGAGCACCGCCCGGCCGCCGTCACCCGTCAGCCAGGCGCGCAAGCGGTCCACGGCGTCGTCCCGCGCCTCGGCGTCCCGGTCGCCGTCCTCCCAGCGCACCCGCACGAACGCCGGTTCCAGACCCGGCACGTCGTCGGGGTAGACGGCGACGCGCGGGGCGCGGGTGAACGGGTGGCAGCCGATGCCGCTCTTCAGCAGGAACTCCGGAACCAGCGCCGCGCCGTGGCGGTCGACCGCGTCGTCGGCGGGCAGCGCGCACAGCAGCCGCGCGGCCGAGGGCTCGGGCCGTCCGGCCCCGGCCAGGCGCCGTTCGGCGGTGCGCGCGTCGGCGTCCTCGCCGTACAGGCCCATCGTGGCCAGCAGCGCCGCGTCGGTCAGTTCCGGTGCGGGACGGTGCAGTACGGCCTTGCCGTCGGCCCGTTCGAGGTCGGTGAGCAGCCGGGACAGCGACCGCCCGGTGGGGGCGAGGCCCTCGCCGAGTGCCGTCGGCACGGCCAGCACGACCGGTGAGTAGGCGATCGGGTCGGCCTCCGCCTCCAGCCGGGCGAAGAGGCGGTCCTCCTCCGCCGCCGCCACGTTGACCCGGTCGAGGTCGGCGCGGGTGGAGGGGATCCACACGTCCGGCTGGGGGCCGATGTCCCGCTGCGGGTTGTCGTCCTCGCGCGGCTGCTGCCAGGCGTCGGTCCGCTTGCCGAGCGCGGTGACGACGGCCGCGGCACCCGCGCTGTTGACGGTGACGCCGCTGCGCCGGCAGCCGTCGCCGGTGGTGTTGGCGTCCGAGGTGACGTAGGCGTCCGCCGCCGCCCGCACCACGGGTTCCAGGTCGGGGTCGGTGAGGACGCGCAGTTCCAGGGGCGGTGCGCAGGGGGCGGAGTCACCGGTCAGGGCGAGGATGCCGTAGCCGCCGGCACCGGTGGCGAGCAGGGCGAGCAGCACCGCCGGCGTCCACCGGCCGGACCCGGCGACGGCCTTGCGGGCCCGGGCGAGCAGGACGCGCAGCCGGCGGAGCCAGGAGTCGTCCGGGGGCGGAGGCGGGAGCACCGCGGGGCCCGCTGCCAGCAGCACGTCCGACTCCGGGTCCCAAGGGGGAGCCAGGGCCTGCGGCCGCTGCGGATCGTCGTCCTCCGCCTTGTACCTCGCGGCGGCCATCCGCTCCTTCACCGCCGCGTACAGCCGGGACAGCCACACGTCGCCGCCCTCGTCGAGGACGCGCGTGAGTTCGCGGGTGAAGGGCGTCGCCGCGTCGGCGTCCCCGCCCAGGATGCAGCGGTTGGGCTGCACGCTCATCAGCAGCAGGATCTTGTGCTTCTTGCGCTTGGGATCGTCGAGGCGGTGCCAGATGCCGGCGGCGTTGCCCGCGTAGCAGCAGTCGAGGATCACCACGACCCGCTCGGCGTGGCTCTCGGCGAGTTCGCCCAGCACTTCGCTGAAGCTCACCGAGCCGGGCAGCCCGTGGCCCGTGAGCACCCGCGCGGTACGCATCTGCAGGTGCAGTTCGCTGCCGGAGGTGGAGGTGACGGCGTGCCCGGCGAAGTAGAGCAGCAGCAGCCCCCTGGCCTCGCGGCAGGCGCGGCGCAGCGCCCCGGTGAAGTCGTCCGGGGTCGGTGAGGCGAGCGTGCTCACCTCACCCGCGCCGAACACGCCGCCCCGGTGCAGCGCGTCCTGCAGTGAGGTCCGGTTGTGCCGCACGGCCGGGAGCTGCCCGTTCACGCCCTGGGGGTCCGGTGCCGTGTGGTCGTACTCGGACACACCGGCCAGCAGCGCCCGGTTCGCCTTGCCGCGCGGGTCGAAGCGGCTCACCGCCTACTCCCCGTCGGGGTCCAGCGGGCGGATCCGCGGCTCGGGGTCGCCGCCTTGCAGCCTGCGGCGGTTGTTCGTCCAGGTCTTCACCGCGCGGGCGGTGTACTCGGTGAGCGCCGCGACCGTGACGACGTCACCCAGGATCTCCAGCACCAGGTCGAGGCCGGGCCCGAGCCGTCCGGGGGGCCCGTCCGTGCCGGGCTTCGCGTCGATGCGCAGGTGCCGCCGGGAGACCAGGTCCTCCAGCGGTTCGTCGCGCTCCAGCCACGTCTTCAGCGCTCTGACGTCGTCCACGGTGGCGCCGGCGCCCAGCCGGACGCGCACGCCTAAGACAGCCACTTCGTCCCCCTCTGTCATGTCCGACATCATGACACCGGGTCAGGCTCCGGCGGCAGACCCGTGACGTGACCGGCGCGAGCGATTGCACGCCCCCTTCACGCCACGCGCACACGGCGCACGCGGCCGAGGGGTCCGTGCACGGTGGGTGTCCGGATGCCTCGTGGAGCCAGGCCTGTTCAGCCCTGGGTCTGCAACTGCCGCATCTGGCGCTGCACATGGTCCAGCGCCCCCTCGCGGCGCCCGGGCACCCGCTCGCGCAACGCGGCGAGCGCGGCGCCCAGTTCGCGGGCGGGGGCGGGGTCGCGGACCTGGCCCCACTGGTGGTGCCCCCGGTCGACGGCCGCCTCGACAGCGGGGGCGTCCGGCGCCTGCCCGGCGTTCAGCCGGGCGGTGGCGATGGCCAGCCAGGTGCGGCAGCTGCGGGCCGCGTCCCCGGCGAACATCGCCAGGTCGGCCCGTACCTCGGCCCAGTGCAGGGCCTCTTCGGACGCGGGCCCGTGCGCGGCGACGGCGGACTGCTCGTGCCGGGCGGCGAGCGCGTCGGCGTCGGCGTGCCGGCCGGACTGGACGGCGGCGGTGATGGCCGCGTGCGGATCCCCGCCCGTGGGACCGGGCGTGCTCAGCACCAGGTCGGTGCCCGCGCTCTCCGGCGCGATCCGGGTCAGGGCCTGCTGGTGCAACTGCTCGACCGGCGGCCGGAATCCGCTGCGCAGGATCGTCGCGACGGCCTTCATGTACGCCGGCTGCGCGACGCCGCGCCGGGACGGCGGGGGCGCGACGCGACCGTGCACGGCGTTGCCGCGCCCCGCGTCCAGCGGGGTGCCGCGCAGCAGTTGCCAGGTCTCGGTGTCGGCGTGCAGGTCGAGCAGGAGGGTGGTGGCACCGGCGGGTCTGAGGCGCAGCTCCTCCCGGAACCAGTGCCAGGGGAAGGCGGTGTAGCGGACGGTGGCGGGGGTGGTGCGGGCCAGTGCGAGGTGGGGCAGGCGCTGCCGGCGGTCGAGCTGGAGCTGCCCGGCGACGTACACGGTGAGGGGTCCGGGAGCCGCGGCGGCGGCGCGCAGCCGGGTCAGGACGGCCTGCGGTTCCAGCGGGTCGGCGAGTTCGACGACGTTCGCCGTGTCGGTGCCGGACAGCACGGCGGGCGCCACGGCGGCGAGGACAGGGAGCACGGAGGCGGCGTCCACCAGGCGCCCCCGGCCCACCGGCGACGCCGCCAGCAGCAGCACGGTTCCGGGCATGGCCCCACCCCCTGTGTCGATCACGTACGTCAGCACGGTAACCGCTGCGGCTGCAAAGGTGGGCCTCAGGACCGCAAACGTCCGCCTTCGGGGGCTTCGCGCTCCGTTCTCCTGCGGACGGCGAAGACGGTGGTGTCGTCGGCGAGGCTCCCGCCGCCGTGCCGCAGGGTGCCCTCCCGTACGAAGGCGGCCAGGCGGGCCGGTGCGGCGGTGGCCGGGTCCTCGGCGACGGCCCGGGCCACGTCGTCGGCGAGCGGGTAGAACGCCCCGGTGGCGTCCCGGGCCTCGGTCACCCCGTCGGTCACGAGCAGCAGTGTCTCGTCGGCGGCGACCCGCCACCGCCGCGGTCGCGGGGGCCCGGCCCCGAACTCGCCGAAGCCGAGCGGCAGTCCGGACCCGGCCGCCAGGGTGCGCACCCCGCCCGGCCCGACGGCGAGCGGCGGCTCGTGGCCGAACAGCAGCACGTCCACCGCCCCCTCCTCGTCGTCGGGGAAGGCGAGGAGCACGGCGGTGGCGAACCGGTCGCCGTCCGAGCGGCCCAGGGCGACGGTGTGCCCGCGGTGCCGGACCATCCGTGTCTCCAGCCGCTCGGCGACCGCCGCCAGCTCCGCCTCGTGGTACGCGGCCTCCCGGAACGTGCCGAGCAGCGCGGCCGCCGCCTCGACCGCGCCCAGGCCCTTGCCCTGCACGTCGCCGACCAGGACGCGGGTGCCGTGCGGGCCGGGCTGGATGTCGTAGAAGTCGCCGCCGACGCGGGCGTCGGCGTCGGCGGTGAGGTAGACACCGGCGTGATCGAGGCCGCCCCAGCCCGGCGGCAGCGGACGCAGCACGGTGCGGCGGACGGTCTCGGTGACGTCGCTGAGGTGCAGCGCGCGGTGCTCGTCGCGCACCCGGACCGCGCAGGCCAGGGTGGCGAGGATGCCGCCGAGGGCGACGAGGACGAAGTCGGCGCGTCCGGCCCGGTACTCGTGCGGCCAGGCACTGTCGGAGACGACGTACGTCACCAGGGAGAGGACCGCGAACAGGGCCGTGCCCCACACCCCGCAGATCGAGGCGGCGAGGGCCGGCACCAGCACGATCCAGGAGATCATGCGGAACTCGCCGATGGTGTGGTAGTCGGCCACCGCGAGGGCGACGAGCAGCAGCAGCGGCGGCACCCAGGCCACGCTGCGTCCCCGCACCCGCAGCAGCTCCTGCCGCCGCACGGCGTCGGGGCGCCCGGCCCGGGCGTGCCGGACGAGCGGGCCGGGCCGGACGCGTGGGCGGCTTCTCACGTGCGGGCCGTGCCCCCCGCGGTGGCGGCTCACGGCCCCAGCGAAACACGGTGCCGCACCGGCCGCATCCCGTTCGACGCGCCCGCCGACTTGCCAGGGGCCGCCCCCAGGTGTGCCCTGGATCCAGGGGCAGGGACAGAGAGGAGAGCTGTCATGGCTCATGCGGCACCCGCCTCACCCAGGATGACCGTGCCCGGCCGCAGGCCCGACGTGTTCGGCCCGCGGGTCCACCTCGCCGTGAAGGTCGGCCTGCCCCTGGTGCTCGGGCTCACCTACGGTTACTGGGCCGCGGCCATCCGGCGCGACGCCGGGCCCATCACCGGCTGGAACGTGCTGTTCGGATTCGTGACCGCGTTCGTGTTCGCGGTGGTGTTCGCCGCGGTGTGCGCGCTGGCCCCGCTGCTGCCCCGCGAGCTGCACGCCTTGTGCTGGTTCGTCTTCGCGGGCGGCGCGGCCGGTTTCCTGTACAGCCAGTCCGGTGCGTCCGTACTGAGCTCCAGCGGCTTGGGGCTGGTGGTGGGGGCGGGCGTCCTCGTGATGGTGTTCTACCGCTACTACACGCACGAGGACGCCCAGGGCCGGCGCATCGGCTGAGGGAAGCAGTGGGACACCCGTTCGGCGGAGCCCGGCGGCGGGCCCCCGGCAGCGGCTTGGCGCTGGTGGAGCGGGCCGCGGCACGGCGGCCGGGCGGCCGGACGGTGTCGCAGCGCTCGCGGGCCGGGCCCGGGGGCCGTTGCCTGGAAGGGTGTCCGAGCACGACCGGGCGCCCGGAGCCGCGAAGGCGCCCCTACGAGTGCGGAACGTCCTGTCGGCCGTTCTGCTGGTCCTCGCGTGTCTGCTCGTGCCGGTCGGGGCGCTGGCGTCCTGGGCCGCCCACCAGCTGACCGACACCGGCCGCTACGTGCGGACGATGGCTCCGCTCGCCGACGACCCGGACGTGCGGCGCGCGGTCGCGGACGCCGTCGGCGAGGGGGTGCTGCGGGAGGCCGGACACCGAACGGAGAACGGCCGGCTGCCCGCACAGGTCGAGCCGTTCGTGCACGACGCGGCCCGCTCCTTCACCCGCACCGAGACCTATCGCACGGCCTGGGACGCGGCGAACCGGGCCGTGCACGGGGCGGTGCTGCGCGCCCTGCGCGACGACGGCGCCCGCACGGCCCCGGTCACCGTCGACCCCGCCCCGGTCATCGCCCGCGTCAAGCGGCAACTCTCCGACGACCACGTGCCGTTCGCCCACCGCATCCCGGTCACGCACACGAGGATCCCGGTGCTCCCGGCCGACGACACCGACCGACTGCGCAAGGGGTACCACGTGCTCGACACCGCCGCCTTCTGGCTGCCGCTCGCCGCCGCCGTCCTCCCGGTCGCCGGGATCACCGTCGCCGCCTGCCGCCGCCGGGCGCTCACCGCCCTCGGCCTGGGCACGGCCCTGGGCGGCGCGCTGCTGGCCCTGGCCGTCGCGCTCGGCCGCCGCCTGACCCTGGCCGACCTGCCCGACACCCTGCACCGCCCGGCCGCGGGCGCCGTCTACGACGCCCTGACGGCCACGCTGCGCACGGTGTCCTGGCTGCTGTGCGCGCTGGGCCTGGCGGTGGCGGCCGGCGCCTGGGTCACGGGCCGGTACGGTCCCCGGATCGCCGCGCGGCGACATGCGCGAGGGTCCGCAGTGCCCGGCGCAGATCCGGTTCCGGTGCCGAGGCGAGCCCGAGCCTGACGGCGTCGGGCGTGTGCCCGGGGGCGACGGCGAAGGCGGGGCCGGGTGTGACGGCGATGCCGTGCGCCGCGGCGGCGGCCGTGAAGGTGTCCGCGCGCCAGGGGGCGGGCAGCTCCCACCAGGCGAAGCAGGACGCCGGGTCGGACCGTACGGCGAAGCCGGCGAGTTCCTCGGCGAGGATCCGCTGCCGCCGTGCCGCGTCCGCCCGCTTGGCCGCCACCAGCCGTGCCACCGTCCCCTCCGCGGCCCACCGCACGGCCGCCTCCAGCGCGAACCGCCCCGCGCTCCAGCCGCCCGAGCGCACGGCACCGGCCACGGCGGCGACCCGGTGCGGCGGCACGACGAGGAACCCGGCGGTGAGCCCCGGGGCGACCCGCTTGGAGAGTCCGTCGACGACGTGGGTGAGGGCCGGGGCGTGCACGGCGAGCGGATCCCCGGGCTCTGTGAGGAAGGCCCAGACGCGGTCCTCCACGACCGGCAGGTCCAGGTCGTGCACCAGCTGGGCGAGGTGCAGCAGCCGCGGCCGGCTCGTGGTCAGGGACGTCGGGTTGTGCAGGGTCGGCTGTACGTAGAGGGCGGACAGCGGCGCCGTGCGGTGCGCGGCGGCGACGGCCTCGGGGAGCAGCCCGGCAGAGTCCCCGGCCAGGGGGACCAGGGTGATGCCGAGCCGTGCCGCGATCTCCTTGACCAGCGGATACGTCAGCTGCTCCACCCCGACCCGGCCGCCCGGCCGGACCAGGGAGGCCAGGACGGCGGCGATGGCCTGCCGGGCGTTGCCGGTGAACAGCAGCCGCTCCGGGGCGGGCCGCCAAGCGGGGGTGGTGAGCAGTGCGGCCGCCGCCTCCCGTGCGGCCCGGGTGCCGGTGGCGGCTGCCGGTAACAGCGCCTCGGCCAGCACGTCGGGACGCAGCAGCGGCGCGAGGACGGGGGCGAGCAGCTCCGGCTGGCCGGGCGCGGCGGGGTAGTTGAGTTCGAGGTTGACGGGCGCGGCCCCGGGGGGCCGGGGTTCGACGAGCGCCTGTCCGGCCGGCCCGGCCGGTGCGGCCCGTACGAAGGTCCCGCGCCCCACCTCCCCGACGACCAGTCCGCGCCGTACGAGTTCGCCGTAGACCCGCCCGGCCGTGGACGGGGCGATGCCCCGCCGCCGGGCGAAGGCACGCTGCGGCGGCAGCCGTTGGCCCGGCCGCAGCCGTCCGGTGGCGATGTCGTCGGCGATGCGGTCGGCGATGCGCCGGTAGTCACTCATCGGGTCACTCATCGGGCCGGTCTCCCCTGTGGATTGCACCGAGAGCAAAGATCTTATTGCACTGAGTAGTTGGGCGGCCTAGGGTCGACGCCATGGCACCCTTCCTCGCATACGAGGACAAAGGCCCCGATACGCATCGGGTTCCGCTGGTCCTCGTCCACGGCCATCCCTTCGACCGCACGATGTGGGCACCCCAGCTCGACCGCTTCCCGGGTACCCGCCGAGTCGTCGCCCCCGACCTGCGCGGCTACGGCGCCTCCCCCACCGCCCCGGCCGTCCCGGACTTCTCGGCGTTCGCCCGGGACGTCGAGGCCCTGCTGGACGAGCTGAAGGTGGAGTCGTTCGTGCTCGCGGGCCTGTCGATGGGCGGGCAGATCGTCATGGACTGCTACCGCCTGTTCCCCGGGCGCGTGCGCGGCCTGGTCCTCGCGGACACCTTCCCGTCGGCGGAGACCCCCGAGGGCGTGCGCGACCGCGACGCCATGGCGGACCGCCTCCTCGCCGAGGGCATGGGCGGTTACGCGGACGAGGTCCTGGAGCGGATGGTCGCCCCGTACGCGTCCGCCGAGGTCAAGGCGCACGTCCACGGCATGATGACCGCGACCGCCCCCGAGGGCGCCGCCGCGGCCCTGCGCGCCCGGGCCCGCCGCCTGGACTACACCGTCCTGCTGCCGCGGGTGTCCGTCCCGGCCCTGGTCGTCGTGGGGGCCGACGACACCTTCACACCGGTCTCCGACGCCCGGGCGATGCACGCCGCGCTCCCGGACGCGGAACTGCGCGTCATCGAGGGGGCGGCACATCTGCCGAACCTGGAACGCCCGGAGGAGTTCGACCGGGCGCTGGAGGAGTTCCTGGCCCGGGTCGACGCCCGGCAACCCTCCGCCGCCCCGTCCCGTCTGTGAGGGAGGATGCGGGCACCCCATCCCGCGAACGGAAGGCCGGGCCTTGGACACCACCACTGCCGAGTGGACCGCCAGGGACGACGGACGGGAGCACCGCCCGCCGCGACGGCGGTTCGGCGCCGGATGCGCCGGCCTGCTGTTCGCCGCGGTGAGCGTGGTCGTCGGCTTCCGCATCGCCGACAGCGACGGCATGACCCCCGTCCCGCAGCTGCTCGCCTTCCTCCCCTGGCTGCTCGTCCCCACCGCCACGGGCCTGCTGCTCACCCTGCTGTCCCGCTGGTGGACCGGCACGGTCTGGGGCGTGCTCCTGCTCGGCCTGCTGGCCTGGTTCATCGAGCCGTACGGCAAGGTCGGCGACCCCGTCGGCCGCCCCGTCGCGGACCTGCGCGTCCTCACGTCCAACGTCGAGTTCGGCCAGGGCACCGGCTCCCTCGTCGCCGCCGTACGCCGGGAGGAACCGGACGTGGTCTTCGTGGAGGAGTGCGACCACGCGTGCGACGCCCTGCTGAAGCGGGACCTCTCCCGGGACTATCCGCACCGCCGGGCCGTGGAGGGCGGCGGCTCCGAGGGCTCGGTCATCCTCAGCCGCTTCCCGCTCCGGCCCACCGAGGGCGTGCCCGGCACGATGGGCATGCCCGGGGCGGTCGCCGACGTCGACGGGCACGCCGTACGGCTCCAGCTCGCCCACCCCATGCCGCCGCTGCCCGGGCAGGTGGACCTCTGGCGGCGGGAGCTGGGCGCGGTGCGCGAGGCGGCGGTCGCCGACCCGGGCACCCCGCTGATCCTGGCCGGCGACTTCAACGCCTCGCAGGACCACGCGGCCTTCCGCCGCATCCTCGACACCGGCCTGAGCGACGCCTCCCGCACCGGCGGCGCCGACCGTACCGTCACCTGGCCGGCCAGGACGGCACCCACGTTCGGCGCGCAGATCGACCACGTCCTCGTCTCGCGGGACTTCGGCGCGCGCCGCACCCGCGTCCTCGCCCTGACCGGCACCGACCACCGGGCGGTCGTCACGGACCTCACGCTGCACCGGCGCCGCTGACCCGCGCCCGGTCCGCCCGCCCCGCACGATCCGCACGGTCCGCACGATCCGCATGATCCGCACGATCCGCACGGTCCGCACGATCCGCCCATGCGGATACGGCCGCCCCTCGTGGCAGGGCGGCCGCATCCGCATGGGGGTCTCAACGAGCCGACTTCTCCAGGGCCTTGTCCATCGCCGCAGCGAAGCCGTTCGCCCAGAGCCGGTTGACCCGGGAACGCTCGGTCGCGTTCGGGACGGCGTTGGTGCAGGAGGGGCCGGGGCCGCCACCGGACATCAGCTCACTGCACGGGCCCGAGTAGTGGTCCGGCAGACCGAGGACGTGTCCGGTCTCGTGGGCGGTGACCCGCGTGGAGTCGTACTGCTGGTTCTGCCGGTAGTCCAGGAAGATGTAGCCGCTGCCGTGGCCGTCGGTGGACGCGTACGAGCCGCGGGAGTCGTTGCCCTCCCGGTAGCTGAAGTCGGCCGCCGACGCGGAGCCCGACTGGAGCCGCACGTTCGACACCGAGCTGTTCCATATCTGGGTGCTGCGCGCTATCTGGGCGCTGAACGTGGGCGCCCGGGAAGCGTCGTAGACGACGGTGACGGCCGCGGTGGCGCTCGGGTGCGCGGCGCGCTTCTCGGCGACGGACTTCAGGACCGCCTGGAAGAAGGCTCTGCTCGCGTCGGAGCCGTCTGCCCCGGCGGACCCGGCGGACCCCGCGGACCCGGCGGACTTCGCGACGAAGCCGGCGTGCGGCTCAGCGGCCGGGGACGCCGCGGCGGGGGCGGCCGTGCCGAGTCCGGCCATCGTGAGGCCGAGGCCGAGAACCGCCAGGGAGGACAGGGACTTTCGCATCGAGGACTCCTCGGGTGGGGGTTGAGTCTCACCGGTGAGTCTCGATGCCTGTGCGGCGCCTGTGATGATGGCAACCAGGGATAGGACGGGGCTATCGACGGCCCGATTCACCTGGTTTAGCGATGAATATGTGGCTGGTTAACGCCGCGATTCCGCCTTAGCCTCACGGAGCATGGAGCTCGAGGTGAGGCACCTCCGCGCACTGTGCGCCATAGCCGACACCGGCAGTCTGCACCGTGCCGCCCGGCAGCTGGGCGTCGCCCAGCCGTCGTTGAGCACACAGCTGCGCCGGATCGAGCAGGAGCTGGGCGGCCCGCTGTTCCTGCGCTCCCACACCGGCTGCCACCCCACCCCGCTGGGACGTCTGGTCCTCAGCCGCGCCCGCCCGCTCATGGCCGAACTGCACCTGCTGGTCACCGAGGCCAGGGCGGCCGCCACCGGCGGCACCGAGCTCCGCGTCGGCTCCACGGCGAGCAAGGCCCTGGCCGGCTGGCTGCGCCGGCTGCGCGCCCGTGGCCAGAACCCCAGCCTCCACATGAACGTCTCCCCCAACGCCCTGCTCCGCATGGTCGCCGACGGGCAGCTCGACGTCGCCTTCGTGCACGAGGTGGAGGGCTGCCCGCTGCGCATCCCCGCCGAACTGCGGCTGCGCGTCCTGGTGGAGCGCGAACCGCAGTGCGTGTCCCTGCCCGTCGACCATCCGGCGGCCGCCAAGCAGGAGGTCGAGCTGACCGACCTGGCCGGCGACCGCTGGATGATCGACCCGACCGTCGACGGCGAATGGGACGCGGTCCAGCGGATGTTCCGCGAGGCCGGCGTCAGCCCGCACGTCCTGCACGGCGACTACCACACGGCCGACGCCCTGGTCGCGACCGGCGAGGTCGTCACCGTCTGCCAGCCCACCCGCACCCCCGGCCCCGACATGGCCGTACGCCGCCTGAAGGACGATCCGCTCGGCGTACGGCTGCTCGCCGCGGCCCGCACGGAGACCGACCTGGACGGCGTCTACCCCGCGCTGGAGGAGGCGTACGGGGAGGTGGCCCGGCAGGCACCGGCCTACCGGGACTGGCACCAGCGGGACTGGCTGGAACCCGGCGGTCCCCTCAGACCCCCGAGCCCGGCACTTCCCTGACCCTCCCGAGGTCGCGCCGTTCGGCTCAGACGCCGATGTCGCGCCCGTCGGCACGCCAGACGGCCACCACGGCCGGCCGGACGTACGTCCCGGGCCCGTCGGGCCAGGTGCTCGCGGGCTTCTCCACGGACGCGCCGTCGACCTCCCCCGGGTGCTGCACGGACACCAGCACGCGCCGGTCCTGGACGATCGGACCGCAGGTCTCGGCCCCCTTCGGCACGGTCAGGAACTGCTTCAGCTCCCCGCGCCGCTCGCCCCGGGTCGCCACCCCGAACAGGCCGTCGTGCGAGCCGAGCTGGGAACCGTCGGTGGAGATCCACAGGTTGCCGTGCGGGTCGAAGGCGACGTTGTCCGGGCAGGAGATCTGGCTGACGGAGTCCTTCGGGAACCCGGCGAAGTAGGTCGCCGGGTCCTCCGGGTCACCGGCGACCAGGAACAGCGACCAGCCGAACCGGGTGCTCTCGGGCCGGTTCCACCGCTCGGTGAGCTCCAGCACGTGCCCGTGCTTGTTGGCGTTGCGCGGGTTGGCCTCGTCCGCCTTGGCGTTGGAGCCGACACCGCGGTTGGAGTTGTTGGTCAGCGCGACGTACACCTTGCCGGTCACCGGGTTGGGCTCGATGTCCTCGGGGCGGTCCATCTTCGTGGCGCCCACCTTGTCACCGGCGAGCCGCGTGAAGACGAACACCTCCTCGGCGCTCATGCCCTCCACGTGCGAGACGGCGCCCTTAGCGGTGGCGGTGGCCAGCGGGATCCACTCACCGCCCCCGTCGAACTCGCCGTCCTTCGGCAGCCTGCCCGTGCCGTCGATCTCCAGGGCGGGGGAGTCGCCGGTGAGCTTGGCGACGTACAGCGTGCCCTCGTCGAGCAGGGAGAGGTTGTGCTCGCGGACGGCGCGGCTGTGGCCGTGCTTCATCCGCTTGCTGCCGACGAACTTGTAGAAGTAGTCGAACCGCTCGTCGTCCCCGGAGTACACGACAGGCCGCCCGTCGTGCGTCAGCCGCACGGTCGCCGCCTCGTGCTTGAACCGTCCGAGCGCGGTGTGCTTGCGGGGCGTGGAGGTGGGGTCGTACGGATCGAACTCCACGACGTACCCGAACCGGTGCACCTCGTTCGGCTCCCGGGCGACGTCGAACCGCTTGTCGAACCGTTCCCACTTGCGCTCGCTGGCGCCGGTGCCGATCCCGTACCGCTTGTCGGTGGCGCGGCTGCTGTTGGCGAAGTACTGGTTGAAGTTCTCCTCGCCGTGCAGGGTCGTGCCCCAGGGGGTGACGCCGCCGGAGCAGTTGTTGAGGGTGCCGAGCACCTTGGTGCCGGTCGGGTCGGCGGAGGTCTTCACCAGCTCGGACCCGGCGACGGGGCCGGTCAGGCGGAACGCGGTCGTGGCGGTGACGCGCCGGTTCAGCTGGTGCCGGGGGACGGCGGTGAGCCTGCCGCTCCCGCGGTCCTCCTCCACCACCACGGCGGACAGCCCGTGCGCGGCCCAGGCGACCTCGACCTGCTCACGGGTGGGGTTCGCCGCGTCGTACCCGCGGAACATCAGCAGCTCGTCGGTGTACTCGTGGTTGGCGACGAGCAGGTGCCGACCGCGCTCCCCGGGCAGCGGCAGCAGGGCGAGGAAGTCGCAGTTGTACCCGAACTGCCCGGCCTGGGACGTGGCGGTCTGCTTCTCCGGGTCGAAGGCGGGCGCACCGCGCAGGATGGGCTCGCCCCAGCGGATGACGACGTTCTGCCGGTATCCCTCGGGCACCGTCACGGCGTCGGCGGTGTTGGGCGCGACCGGCGTGAAACGCAGCCCGCGCGCGCCCCTGCCCTTGCGCCCGGCCGCCTCGACGGCGGCAGCGGCGGCGGACGGGGCACCGGCGGCCGGGGCGGCGGAGGCCCGGGGGGCCTGGACGACACCGGCGGCACCCGCTCCCGCGGCGGCCACGGTCACCACGGCCGCGGCGCGCATCATCGACCGGCGGTTGATCGCACCGGCGATCACGTCACCGACGTACTCGTTGGAGCTGGTGTTGGGCACCTCGTGGAAGCAGGCGTCACCACAGCGGAAACGACAGGTCATGGCGGACCGGCCGCCGGGGTGCGAACCGGACGGTGTTCCGATCAACGGCAGCAGCTTGCGCACTTCAATCTCCCCATGGATGCCCTTGGTGTCTTCGTGACCGTAGGGGCACGTATGTGCGGTGATCGGGCGCCCGGGTGAACAACGAATGAACCCCCTGCTGCCGTACGGGTGTTGCGGCGATTCAGCCCCACGACACCTGCCCCGGCCGGATGTCCCCTTGACAGGGCAGGCCTGGCACAAGCAACCCTGCCCAAGATCACACAGGAGGGCCGCTAACCTTACGTGTCCGTCCTGGCCAGGGATTGACGGGCTTCAACTCACGCGAAGGGTTGCGCGCACATGGGCATTCTCACTCTCTTGCGGAACGCGTTCGGACGGTCACGCAAGTCACGGACCGCCGAGGCGGAGGGTGCGGCGCGTACGGCGACCGCCGGTGAGACCAGCGGGACCGAGGACCGGACCGCCGAGCACACCGGCCACGAGGAAGCCCTCACGCCGCCCGCCACGACACCGGCACCGGCGTCGGCACCGGCACCGGCCTCGGCCAAGGACCCGAAGGTCCCGTCCCCCTCCCCCGAGCCGAACCCCACACCGACGGCCAACGTCCCCGAGCCCCGCACGTCCTCCTCCGACGAGCACGACCTCGTCTCGGCGGCCTTCGACCACGTGACGGTCCCCAGGCCGACCCGCTCGACGGAGGACGAGGAGGGCGATACGGCCGACCGGGAGCGGACTGCGGCTGAGGAGCCGACCGCTGCCGAGGAGCCGGCGGCTGAAGAGAAGGCGGCTGAAGAGAAGGCGGCCGAGGAATCGGCGCCTGCTGAGGAGCCGGCGGTTGCCGAGAAGGCCGCCGCCGAGGAGCCGACGGCTGAGGCGGCTGAGGAGCCGGTGGTGGCGGCGGAGTCCGAGAAGGCCGCTGCTGAGGAGCCTGCGGCTGCCGAGGAGCCGGAGGAGCCCGTCGCCGCCCCGGCGCAGGAGACGCAGCCCGAGCCGGACACCGAAACCGCCGAGACCGCCGAGACCGCCGAGGCGACGGAGGAGCCGAAGCAGACGGCAGGCAAGGCAACCAGCGCCAGGAAGGCGAAGGGGTCGACGGCAAAGGCACCGAAGCCCGAGAAGGCCCCGTCCGCAGCCGCCGAGCCCGCGACCGCCGACACCGCAACGGCCGAACCCGCTGCCTCCGAAGCAGCCGCCGAGCCCGCGATCGCCGAACCCGCCACCCCCCGAGCCGCAGCCGCCGAACCCGCAGTCACCGAGTCCGCGGGCGACGATCCCGCCACCCCGGCCCCCGCAGCCGCCGAACCCGCAGCCCCGGCCCCCGCGGCTGCCGCTGCCGAACCCGCTGCCCCCGAAGCCGCGGCCGCCGAAGCCGCGGGCGACGAGCCCGCCACCCCCGAAGCCGCAGCGGAAGAACCCTCCACCCCCGAGCCCTCCACCTCCGAGCCCGCGGTCGCCGACGGCGAGAGCGCGCCGCAGGGGCCACCCGCACCCGGCGACGAAAGCCGCACGGGCGGTGCGGGTGGGAAGACGAAGCCGGCCGAAGCCGAAGGCGAGGACGGCCCCCCCCCCCCCCCGCCCCCCCCCAAAAAAAAACCCCCCCCCCCACCCCCCCCCCAAAAAGCCCCCCCCAACGCCCTGAAGAAGAACGACCTCACCGGCACCCGCGCCAAGGTCTACCTCGTCCTCGACCGCTCCGCCTCCATGCGCCCGTACTACAAGGACGGCTCCGCCCAGGCCCTCGCCGAGCAGACCCTCGCCCTCGCGGCCCACCTCGACCCCGAGGCCACCGTCCCGGTCGTCTTCTTCTCCACCGAACTCGACGGCACCGGCGAGATCACCCTCACCGAGCACGAGAACAAGATCGACGACCTGCACGCGGGCCTCGGCCGCATGGGCCGCACCAGCTACCACGCAGCCGTGGAAGCCGTCCTCGCCCACCACGACAAGACCGCGGCGGACCCCACCGCCCCCGCCCTCGTCGTCTTCCAGACCGACGGCGCCCCGGACGCGAAGACCCCCGCCACCCAGGCCCTCACCGACGCCGCCGGGAGCCACCCCGCCGTCTTCTTCTCCTTCGTCGCCTTCGGGGACCCGGAGAACAAGGCCTTCGACTACCTCCGCAAGCTCAAGACGCCCAACACGTCCCACTTCCTCGCCGGCGAAACCCCCCGCGAGCTCACGGACAAGGAGCTCTACGAGGGCGTACTGGCGAACTGGCGCCCGTAGCGATTCCACGCTCACGACGCCGCCCGCTTCCCACCCCGTAAAACGGGAGGCGGGCGGCGTACCCGTGTCAGCTACGATTTCAAGGTTCCGTAGACGACCGAGACCACGAGATCGTCACCCCACGTAGCGACTTGGGAGCAGCCCGCGATGGCTCGACACCTCATCACCAGCGCCCTTCCGTACATCAACGGGATCAAGCACCTGGGCAACATGGTGGGGTCCATGCTCCCGGCGGACGTCTACTCCCGTTATCTGCGCCAGCGGGGCCACGAGGTCCTCTACATCTGCGCCACGGACGAGCACGGCACCCCCGCGGAGCTCGCGGCCAAGGAGCAGGGCATCCCGGTGGACGCGTTCTGCGCCGAGGCGCACGACCAGCAGAAGGCGATCTACGACGGCTTCAGCCTGGCGTTCGACTACTTCGGCCGCAGCTCCTCCCCGCAGAACCACGAGATCACGCAGGAGATCGCCCGCGAGCTGAAGGCGAACGGCTTCATCGAGGAGCGTTCGATCCGCCAGGTGTACTCGAACGCCGACGGCCGCTTCCTGCCCGACCGGTACATCATCGGCACCTGCCCGCACTGCGGCTACGACAAGGCCCGCGGCGACCAGTGCGAGAACTGCACGCGCGTCCTGGACCCGACCGACCTGATCGACGCCCGCTCCGCGATCAGCGGCAGCAGCGACCTGGAGGTGCGCGAGACCAAGCACCTGTTCCTCCTGCAGTCGGTGCTGGCCGGCGAGGTCGAGGCGTGGGTCGACGAGCGCGCCGACGACTGGCCCGTCCTGGCCTCCTCCATCGCCCGCAAGTGGCTGACGGAGGGCCTGCACGACCGCGCGATCACCCGTGACCTGGACTGGGGTGTCCCGGTCCCGGCCGACACGTGGCCGGACCTGGCCGCGGAGGGCAAGGTCTTCTACGTCTGGTTCGACGCCCCGATCGAGTACATCGGTGCGACGAAGGAGTGGGCGGACCAGGACCCGGAGAACCGCGACTGGCGCTCCTGGTGGTGGGAGTCCGACGCGGACGTCCGCTACACGCAGTTCATGGGCAAGGACAACGTCCCCTTCCACAGCGTGATGTTCCCGGCGACCCTGCTGGGCACCCGCGCCCCCTGGAAGAAGGTCGACGTCATCAAGGCCTTCAACTGGCTGAACTACTACGGCGGCAAGTTCTCCACGTCGCAGCGCCGGGGCGTCTTCACGCACGACGCCCTCGACATCCTGCCGGCCGACTACTGGCGCTACTTCATGATGGCGAACGCCCCCGAGTCGGACGACTCGTCGTTCACCTGGGAGCACTTCACCGCCACGGTGAACAAGGACCTGGCCGACACCCTCGGCAACTTCGTCAACCGCGTGCTGTCCTTCTCCAAGAAGCGCTTCGGCGAGGAGGTCCCGGCCGGTGCCGAGCCCGGCGAGGCGGAGGCGAAGCTGGGCGAGGAGATCGCGCGCCTGCTCGCGGAGTACGAGTCCCAGATGGAGGCCATCCAGTTCCGCAAGGCGGCGGCCGCGCTGCGCGCCCTGTGGTCGGCGGGCAACTCCTACCTGGAGGAGAAGGCCCCCTGGCTGGAGATCAAGACCAACCCGGAGGGCGCCGCGCTCACCCTGCGCACGGCGATGAACCTGATCCACCTCTACGCGGTGGTCTCCGAGCCGTTCATCCCGACGTCGGCGCGGAAGATGCGCGAGGCGTTCTCCCTGGAGAACGACACGGCGACCTGGGTCACCCAGGAGGAGGCCAAGTCCCTCACCACCCTCCCCGCCGGCACCCCCTTCACCATCCCACCGGTCCTCTTCGCCAAGCTCACGGACGAGGACCTGGAGTCCTACAAGGAACGCTTCGGCGGCGAGTCCGCCTGACCTGCGCCGCACACGCCGCCCCTGGGAGGATCTCTTCCCGGGGGCGGTCCCGCTTCCCCAGCGGTCCCGTTCGCAGGCGGTCCGACGCGAGGAGCTGAAACGGATTGACGCGTACCGACGGGCACGGGCGGCCGACGGGCCCGGGCCGGAGGTTCCTCATCGCGATCGGCTGCTCGCGCTACGACGACGCCGGCACCGCCGATCTCCCCGGCGTCCCGGATGACGTCGGGCGGGTGTGTTCCCTGCTGGAACCCATGGGCTATGTACGGGTTCTGGCCGAGGCGTCGCTCGATCCGCCCGCCCATGAGGTGGCACGGGTGATCGACCGCTGGGCGAACCAGGCGGACTTGGGCGAGGACGACATCGTGGTGCTCTACTTCGCCGGGCACGGAGTCCGCGGTGAGGACCGCCACTACCTGCTGTGCGCGAACTCCGAACCGGGCCTGTGGAGCACCGCCCTGGCCACCGAGGATCTGGCCCGGCCCCTGGTCAACAGCGCGCTGGGGCATCTGCTCGTCATCCTGGACACCTGCTACGCCGGGGCAGGCATCGGAGAGATCGCCGTCCACGCGCACGAACTGTCCCGCATCCGCAGGGGGACGGCCGGCCGGTGCCTGCTGGCGGCCGCCCGAGGCAAGGAAACGGCTGCGGAGAACGTCTTCGTGGAGGCGCTGGCCGAGGCCCTCACCCGGCCCCGCGCGGGTGCCTACCAGGAGTTCATCGGCGTCCGGGAGACGACGGAACGCGTCAACGAGTACCTGCGCCTGCGCCAGGCACGCCAACACGCGCGGCACGCGGTCGTGGACAGCGACGGCCAGGACCCGTTCTTCCGCAACCCGGCGCACGTCCCGGGCCTCCCCGTCGACGAACTGGACGTGGCCACACTGGACCGGCTCCGCAGGAGCCAGCACGGTCATTTCGATCCCCGGGGCCGCGGGGTGGAGCACGCCGGCGAGAAGGGCGACCACTTCAAGGGCCGCGAACGAGCCCTGTCCGAACTGGTTCGTTTCCTCTCCGGCGGACGCCACGACCGCAAGGCCAGGGTGGTGACCGGTTCCCCCGGTTCCGGCAAATCCGCCCTCCTGGGGCGGTTATGGGCCCTGTCCGCGCCCGACCGTCCGGAACGCCCCACCGACGGCTCGCACCCCTGCCGCCCGGCACTTCAGGTCATCCCCCTGCACGCCCGCCGGGCCACGGCTCGGACGCTGGTCACCGACCTGTCCGGTGCGCTCGGTCTGGCCCACCCGGACCGCGATGACGTGCTCAGGGCCCTCGGCGAGCGTGAGCGGCCCATCGCCGTCCTGCTCGACGCCCTGGACGAGGCGGGCACCGCGGGCGATGCGACGGAGGGCGCGCGGATCGCCCGGGAACTGCTCCAGCCGCTCAGTGTCCTGCCCGCCGTACGGCTGGTCGTGGGGACCCGGCGCCCCCTGATCAGGGCTCTCGGACGGGCCGTCGAGGTGATCGACCTCGACCGGCCCGCATACATGGCACCCGACGACATCTCCGCCTACGCCCGCAGCCTGCTGCTGGACGAGCACGACCCGGAGAGCCTCTCGCCCTACCGCGGCCGGGAGGCACTGGCGACGACCGTGGCCGGGGGCATCGCCGCTCGTGCCGGCCGTTCCTATCTGGTGGCACGCATGACCGCGCGTGCCCTGGTGCACGGGCAGATCACCGTCGACCCGGCGCGGCCGGGGTGGCAGGACGCCCTGCCCAGTGACGCCGACCAGGCTTTCGCCGCCTACCTCGACCGGTTCGGCCCGCACCGGGTCAGGGTGGAACGGTTGCTGCGCCCCCTGGCGTACGCCCAGGGCGCCGGCCTGCCCTGGTCGACCGTGTGGGCCCCGGTGGCCGAAGCGCTCTCCGGCGTGCCCTGCCCGCAGGAGGACCTGCAGTGGCTCCACGAGCATGCGGGTGCCTACATCGTCGAAGCCGCGACGCCGGCCGGATCGGTCTTCCGGCTCTTCCACGAGACCATGGCCGAGTACCTGCGCCGCCCGGGCGGTGACGCGGACGCACACCGTGCCATCGGCAACGCCCTGAGCACGCTGGCGGGAGCGAGCGGGGCCCTTTCCGCGGAACCGGACTGGTCCGCCGCCCCCGACTACGTCCGGGAGCACCTCGCCACCCACGCCGCCGCGGGGGGCATGCTCGACGCCCTGCTCGACGACCCCGGCTTCCTGGTCCACGCCGCCCCCGCTCCGCTGCTGCGCGCGCTGGAATCCGTGACCACCGGCGAGGGGCATCGCATCGCCCGCATCTACCGGACCTCGGCGGCCGTCCACGCCCGCGCGGACGACCGTGCCCGGCGCCAGATCCTCTCCGTGGACGCGGCCCGGCACGAAGACCTGCGCCTGGCGGGCAGGTTGTCCGCCGACGATCCGTGGCAGGTGACGTGGGCGACGGGCGCCCTGGTCAGCTCCGCCCACCGGGCCACGCTGAAGGGGCACGAGGAACTCGTACAGCAGGTCTCGTGCATCGAGGCCGACGGCCGACCGGTCGCCGTCTCGGTGGGACATGACGGGGTCGTGGTGAAGTGGGACCTCCTGGACCGGCAGGAGACGGACAGGACGCACCTGGAGAGCGACTGGCTGTCGTCCGTGCACTGTGTACGGTTCGACGGCCGCCCGCACGCCTTCGTCGGCACCGCGCACCACACGGTGGAGATCCTTTCTCTGGACGACCTGAGCGTGAGAGGCACGCTGCTCGGCCACGAAGGCTTCGTCACGGAGATCGCTCATTACGAACACCGAGGCGCGCTCCGTCTGGTGACGGCGTCGCGAGACGGCAGCGTGCGCGTCTGGGACCCTCTGCGCCGTGAGGAAGTCGCCGTGCTCGACGGGCACGGCCATCACGTCAGCGCCGTCAGATGTCTGTCCTACGACCGCACGCCCCACGCGCTCACCGGCTCATGGGACGGCACCGTGAGGCTGTGGAACCTGGTGGATCTCAGTGTCACGGCCGCCTTCGAACTCGACGACCCCGTCAACGCGGTGGACTACTGCTACGTGGACGGTCGGTTGAAGGTGCTGGTGGCACCGGGCGAGTGGGGAACGGTCGAGATGTGGGATCCGTTCTCGGGGCAACGCACCACGGCATTGTTCGGATCCGAGGCCGGGGAGAGCGACTCCCTGGCGCACTGCGCCATCGGAGGAGTGCCGTACGTCATCGTCGGAGGCGGTGACGGCGTCATGCGGCTGCTCGACCTGACCGGACGGGCCGAGGCGGCCGAAGTCACCGGTCACACCTATGCGGTGACGTCCATCGCCTGCGTCGACCTCGACGATCGCCCGCACGCAGTGACGGCGTCGAGTGACGACACGGTCAGGATCTGGGACCTGGCCGAGGCACTCACCACCGAACGACGCGGCGGGCACACCGACTGGGTCGACAACGTCAGACTCGTCGAGTCCGAGGAGGGACGGCTGCAGGCGCTGAGCGCTTCACGTGACCACACGGTGCGTACCTGGGACACCGACAGCGGTGCCGAGACAGGCCGCCTGCCCAACAGGATCGGCTGGCCGCACTCGATCACCCTTCTCACCGTCGGGGGCCGTACGCACGTCGGCATCGGTCATACGGACGGGGCTCTTCTCTGGGACCTGCGCGACGGGACCGACAGCGTCGCCTTCCGGCCGACCGAGGTGGGGCAGGCGGGATACCTCGAAGTGCGCGGGAATCACTACGCGGTGCTGTCCACCGCCTCGGGGGCCGCCGAGATCTGGGATGTCTCGAAGCGCGAGAAGCTGTGGGTGGCGTCGACGGCGACCAGCTGGACCTGCACTGCGGTGATCGACAGTGCCGGGCCGAGGCCCCTGCTCCTGATCGGGACGAGGACGGGACGCGTGGAGGTCTGGGACTTCGACGCGAGGACTCCGCTGGCGACGCTCGAAGGCCACGAGGACCACATCTCCAGTCTGGTCGTCGCACCGGTGCACGGCCGCCCGCACCTGCTGACCGGCTCGTGGGACGGCACGATCGGCGTGTGGGACCTGCCCGGCCTCACGCTCCGTACCTTCCTGCGCGACCACGATGAACGGGTCACCACCATCTCGGCGTTCACGGCACACGGCCGGTCCTACGCCGTCACGGGTGGATGGGACCGCACCCTTCTGACGTGGGACCTCGAGACGCTCCGCGTGGCCGACCGGCTCCGTCTGCCCTTGGAGGTGGAGTCCTCGGACGTGCGGGACGGCCTGCTGCTCGTGGGCGCGAAGAACGAACTCATCGCCCTCCGGGGCCCCCTGTTCATAAAATGACCCAGGGACACAGCCAACCAAACGGGGGGACACCATGGCACTGTTCGGCAACGCGCACACCGTGAATCCGCAGTCGGCCCAGCAGGACTACGCCCGCCTCCTCGGTCACGGCGAGCAGGTCCACGCCGCGTTCCTGCTGATCCGCGACACGATCCTCTTCACCGACCGCCGCCTGATCCTGATCGACAAGCAGGGCATCACCGGCAAGAAGGTCGAGTACCACTCGGTCCCCTACCGGAGCATCACCCACTTCTCGGTGGAAACAGCCGGCACCTTCGACCTGGACGCCGAACTGAAGATCTGGATCTCCGGCACCCCGACCCCCATCGAGAAAACCTTCACCAAGGGCGTCGACATCTACGAAGTCCAGGCAATCCTGACCCAGTTCGTGGCGAGGTAGCGGGGCCGGGGGGAACGTTCCTCCCCATCTCGAAAGAGTGAACGCAGCGTCATCTGCTGCATATGCCAGAGCCGCGGGCCTAGCTTGCGCACATGGTCACATCAACCCATGAGACCTCACACCGGATCTTCCAGGACCATCCGGAGGTTCTCACCCCCGTCTTCGAGGCCTTGGGTCTGCCCCCACCCGCGAAGGCGATCATCGAAGCGCTCACACCCGACGCGACGGAGATCAAACCCCTGGAGCGTCGGGTGGACACGGTGCTCAAGGTCGAGCCGTCCGAGGGGGACGGCTTTCTCATCGCGCTCGAGGCGCAGACCGCTCGGACCCCCGGCAAGGGGTGCAGCTGGTCCTACTACGTGGCGTACCTGCACGCGAAGTTCGGCATGCCCGTGCTACTCGTCGCGGTATGCAGGGACCGGCCGACCGCGTCCTGGGCAGCGGGTCCCTTCGAGTGCCGCGTCGGTACCTGGACGACACAGAGCACCCGCCCTTTCGTACTGGGCCCCGCCAACGTCCCGGAGATCACCGACGAGACCGCCGTGGCCCGGGAGCCGGCCCTGGCCACCCTCTCGGCCATCGTGCATAGCGACAGCCCGAATGCCCCCGCCATACTGGGCATGGTGGCCCGCGGCATGCGGGCGTTGGACAAGGCAACCGCGAAATACTGGTGCGAATGGCTTGAAGTCGGCCTGGAGAACACTCCGGTCCGGGAGACATGGAGAGAGCTGGAGAAAATGGTCGCCACATACTTCCCTGGCAGGGGAACCCTCTTCGAGGAGACGTACCTCGAGGGCAAGGCGGAAGGTAAAGCAGAAGGCAAGGCAGAGGGCAAGGCGGAGGGCAAGGCGGAAGGCAAGACCGAGGCCATTCTCCGGGTGCTGGAAAAGCGCGCCGTTCCCGTATCCGAAGCCACCCGCGACCGCATCACCGCCTGCACCGACCTCGACACCCTCACCCTCTGGTTCGACCGCTCCCTGACGGCCACCACGGCAGAGGACCTGTTCGTCGAGAAGTAGGCGACCCAAGGGCCCCTCGGCACCCGCACAGGGTGCCGAGACCTCTACGTCGCCAGCAGCGCCGCCAGCCGGGTAGCGGTCCGCTCGCCCGCCCTCTGGCGAATCAGGCCTTCTTTGGCAGCAGCGCGCAGCCTCACCTTCGAAACAGGTGCCCCGCCCCTGGTGACTCGTGCGGTGACGACCACCGGGTTCATGCCGCCGGTGCCGCCGCCTGCAACGACACGTATCGTCCGCTGGTCCTCACCGGATCGCGGCACCGGGCCGACCGTGCGCCCCGCTCCTTCGAGCACAGAGGCAACGCGCTCGACGGCCTCTTCGAACGGCAGGGCGACGGCCAGGTCGATCTCGTGAACGTTCTTCCTCATCAGCTTGGCCACGCAGCGCGTCAAGCCACCCCAAGCCCCGACAGAGGCAGCCAGCGCGGCAAGCTCGTCGGCCAGGATCTGGTCCTCGTGGTCGTCCACACGCCCCCCGTACTCGTTCGGACGACCACGCTTACCACAAGCCCTTCACCCCACCTACGGCACAGCTGTCTTCCCCGGAGCCGCCGCACCGCGCCGACGCCGAAGACGACACCTACGCGCCCGGCTGGACCGCGTCCCCCGTGCCGTCGTGGGTCGCCTCGGGGTCGACGCCCAGGGTGAGCGTGGCGACGACCCCCTTGGCGATGGCGCCCTTCTTGTACTTCAGCTTCAGCAGCCCGCCCTCGGTGCCGTTGCCCGGGTAGATGGTGTCGTCGTCGAGGGTCGTGCGGGTCACGGTGTTGGTGGAGTACGGCGCGACCTCGGCCGTGGCCAGCACGGACGCCTCGTCGAAGAAGAGCTGCCCGGTGTGGCAGGTCGTGCCGCCCTCGTAGCCCGCGTCGGTCCAGGTGCCGTTCACATGGACCTTGGTGTGGATGTGAACGCAGCGGCCCTGGTACCAGCCCGGGAACACCGTACGGAAGACGACCTCGCCCTTCCGGTCCGTCCGCCACGTGCCGCGCAGATAGCGCTCGTCGTCGGTGGGCTCCTCGTGGCCCCCGCCGCCCCCGCCGCCCCCGCCGCCACCGCCGCCCGGGGGCGGGCCCGTGGGACTGCCGGTGGGGGTCCCGGTGGGGGTCCCGGTGGGCGGCGTACCGCCGCCGCCTCCCCCACCGCCCCCGCTGCCCATCGACTCGTACCCGCTGTACACGCCCAGCGCGTTGCAGTGCCAGATGTCGACGGCGGCGTTCGCCAGCGGCTTGCAGGTGTCGGCGTCGATCACTTTCAGGCGCAGGGCGAGCGGGATGCCCTCCTGGTCCTCGGTGATGTCCCGGCGGAGCTTGTCCGCGTCGATGTAGTAGGGGCCCTCGGTCGTCTCGGAGGTCAGCTTGTAGCAGGCCTCCGCGGAGGTCCCGGCCGTGCGGCCCCGGGCGGCCGTCGTCTCCTCGCCAGCGAACGCGCCCGCCGCGAACGAACCGCCGACCCCCGCCGCCACCACCGCGCCGGCGCCCGCGACGATGACCTTACGGCGCGTCAGATCCCGCTTGTGTTTCGGCCCTTGGGCCATCTCCTGTCCCGTCATGGAAGGGAAGCTAGGGACCACGGCTGTCAGGAGCCTGAGGGAGAGCTGGGTGAAAGCTCTGGATACGGAAGTGGCTCGGAACCGGTGCGGGTTCCGAGCCACTCACGGGCGTTCAGGAGGACGCGATCCCTACTTCGGCTGCGGCTTGCGCACCGACAGGTGCAGTTCCTTCAGCCGGGCCTCCTCCAGCTCCGTCGGCGCGCCCATCATCAGGTCCTGGGCGTTGCCGTTGAGCGGGAAGGCGATGGTCTCGCGGATGTTGGGCTCGTCGGCGAGCAGCATGACGATGCGGTCGACGCCCGGGGCGATGCCGCCGTGCGGCGGGGCACCGAAGCGGAAGGCGCGCAGCATGCCCGCGAACTTCTCCTCGACCGTCTCCCGGTCGTAGCCGGCGATCTCGAAGGCCTTGAGCATGATCTCCGGCTCGTGGTTCCGGATCGCGCCCGAGGACAGCTCGACGCCGTTGCAGACGATGTCGTACTGCCAGCCGAGGATGTCCAGCGGGTCCTGGGTCCGCAGGGCCTCCAGGCCGCCCTGCGGCATGGAGAACGGGTTGTGCGAGAAGTCGATCGCGCCCGTCTCCTCGTCCTTCTCGTACATCGGGAAGTCGACGATCCAGCAGAACCGGAAGACACCCTCCTCGAAGTGCCCGGCACGCTTGGCGGCCTCGACCCGCACCGCGCCCATGATCTTGGAGACCTCGTCGAACTCGCCCGCGCCGAAGAACACGGCGTGGCCGGCGGCCAGCGAGAGCCGCTTGGTGAGTTCCGCGACGTTGTCCTCCGTCAGGAACTTCGCGATCGGGCCGGACAGCGAGCCGTCCTCGCCGACCCGGACCCAGGCCAGGCCCTTGGCGCCCTGCGAGACGGCGTAGTCGCCGAGCTGGTCGAAGAACTTGCGCGGCTGGCCGGAGACGTCCGGCACGGGCAGGGCGCGCACGTGCTTGCCGGCGAAGGCCTTGAACTCCGAGCCCTCGAAGATGTCGGTGATGTCGACGAGTTCGAGCTGGGCACGCAGGTCGGGCTTGTCGGAGCCGTACTTCAGCATCGCCTCGCGGAACGGGATCCGCGGGAACGGCGAGGTGACGTGGCGGCCGCCGCCGAACTCCTCGAACAGCTCGGTCATGAGCTTCTCGACGGGCTGGAAGACGTCCTCCTGCTCGACGAAGCTCATCTCGATGTCGAGCTGGTAGAACTCGCCCGGCGAGCGGTCGGCGCGCGCGTCCTCGTCACGGAAGCAGGGCGCGATCTGGAAGTACCGGTCGAAGCCGGAGATCATCAGCAGCTGCTTGAACTGCTGCGGCGCCTGCGGCAGGGCGTAGAACTTGCCCGGGTGCAGGCGGGAGGGGACGACGAAGTCGCGGGCGCCCTCGGGGGACGTCGCGGACAGGATCGGCGTCGCCATCTCGTTGAATCCGAGCGCGACCATCTTCGAGCGGATCGAGGCGATCACCGCCGACCGCAGCATGATGTTCTTGTGCATGCGCTCGCGGCGCAGGTCCAGGAAGCGGTACTCCAGGCGCCGCTCCTCGTTGACCCCGTCCTCGGTGTTGATCGTGAACGGCAGCGGGGCGGCGGCGCCGAGCAGCTCGACCTCACCGACCTCGACCTCGACCTCACCGGTCGGCAGCTCGGGGTTGATGTTCTCCGCGCCCCGGGAGACGACCTTGCCGTCGACGCGGACGGTCGACTCCTTGGAGAGCTTGTCGAGGGCCTCGTAGGCGGGGGTGCCGGGACGGGCCACGAGCTGCGTGATGCCGTAGTGATCGCGCAGATCGATGAAGAGGATGCCGCCCAGGTCGCGCCGATTGTGCAGCCAGCCACTCAGCCGGACGTCGCTGCCGACGTCAGAGGAGCGGAGCTCGCCGCAGGTGTGGGACCTGTACCGATGCATCGTCGTTCATCCAGTCTTCGCTGATCGGGGTCTGTGTTTCACGTGAAACGCCTCCCCAGCGTACCGGGCAGGCGAAGATCGGCTCTCCACAGTGAGGGATCGAGTACGCGATCACCGCCGTGCGGGCAGACGTCCGGTATCGGTGGCAGTGTTCGAGCGCGTGTTCTTAAAGTAGGGCAATGCGCACTGGCGAGCCTCTGCCCGCCGTGGGGGAGGCCCTCGCCGCCCTCGCGACCGGCCTGTGGCACTGGGACACCGCCACCGGGCTGGTCACGGTCGATGCCGAGGCCGCCCGGTTGCTCGGGCTGCCCGCCGAGCAGGTCAGCCTCACGGAGGCCCAGGCCCGGGCCCGGCTGCACCCGGTCGACTGGAACGAGATCACCGGCGTGATCCAGCTGGCCGTGGCGGAGGGCACCCTCGCCGAGGTCCGGATCCGGATCATGGACGAGCTGGGCCGGGTCGTCCGGGTCGTCCGCAGCCGTTCCAAGCCGTCCTTCGACCGGGCCCGCAAGGCGTACCGGCTGATCGGCACCCTCCAGGAGGTCACCGAGCCGACGCCGGGCACCCCGGCCGGGCGCAGCGCGGTGACCGGGGACTGGCGGCGCTCCCGGGAGGCGTTCCTGCTGGACGCGGGCCGGGCCCTGGCCGAGGCCCGCTCCACCCAGGAGGTCCTGCGGGTCACGGCGAATCTGTCCATGCCCGGCTTCTCACCCGACGGGCTGGCGGTGTTCGGCGTCTCGGGCGACCGCCTCACGGTCGTCGGCCACCACGGGCAGCAGCGGGGCACCGAGAGCCCCTTCTCGGACATGCCGCTGGACACGGACTACCCGGCTGCCGAGGTGGTGCGGACCGGCCGGGCCGTCTACCTGTCGTCCGCCGAGCAGTACAAGGCCCGCTATCCGCTGACCTGGCCGCTCGCCGAGCGCTTCGGCCGCCGTTCCTGGGCGTTCCTGCCGCTGACGGTGGCCGGTCGCACGATGGGCGCGTGGATGGCGGCGTTCACCTACCCGGTGGCGTTCACCCCGGACGAGCGGTCGGTGCTGGCGACGGTGGCGCGCATGCTGGCGCAGGCCCTGACGCGGGCGGGTGTGGCCGAGAGCGAGCGGGCCCTGACCGACGGGCTCCAGCGCACGATGCTGCCCAGGCTCGGCCCGCAGCGCATCCCCGGCATGAGCGTCGCGGCCCGCTACGTCCCCACCGGCGGCGGCCTCCAGGTCGGCGGCGACTGGTACGACGTGATCCCGCTGCCCAGCGGACGGTTCGCGCTGGTCATCGGTGATGTGCAAGGCCATGACGTACGGGCGGCGGGGCTGATGGGCCAGCTGCGGATCGCCCTGCGGGCCTACGCCTCGGAGGGCCACCGCCCGGACGCGGTGCTCTCGCGCGCCTCCCGCTTCCTGCACGGCATCAGCGACGAGGACCCGAACGACCCGCGCTTCGCGACCTGCGTGTACGTCGAGGTCGACCCGGCGTCGGGGGTGCTGGACATCGCCCGTGCCGGGCACCCGGACCCGGCGATCCGGATGGCCGACGGCACGGTGCTGACCCGGCCGACCTCGGGGGGTCTGCCGCTGGGCATCGACCCGGACGCCGACTACCCCACCACCCGGCTCACGCTGGAGCCCGGCGAGACCATGCTGATCTGCACGGACGGCCTGCTCGAAACCGGCGGCCACGACCTGGAGACCGGGTGGCGGCGGCTGCGCGTGATCCTCGAGGAGCACAAGGGCGATCTGGAGGAACTCGCCGACACCCTGGTGCAGGCGGTGCACGGGCCCTCCTCGCACCACACCACCGGCCCACTGGCGGACCGCCGTGAGGACGACATAGCGATGCTGCTGCTGTGCCGGGAGGGCGGGGGCTGCGGCTGCGGTGACGCGATGACCGTGCGTCCTCCGGTGCGGCGCTCGGTGCTGACCGTGGCGCAGGCCGAGCCCGAGCGGGTCGCGATCGCCCGGCAGCAACTGCGCGAGCTGCTGCACGACTGGGCCTCGCGCGACCAGGTCGACTCGGCGGTGCTGCTGCTGTCCGAGCTGCTGACGAACGTCCTCGTGCACACCGATTCCGACGCGCTGCTGGTCGCCGAGATGACGGGCGAGGTGGGCGGGCGGCGGCTGCGGATCGAGGTCACGGACGCCGGTGACGATCTGCCGCACCGGCGCAGGCCCGGGGAGCTGGCATCCTCCGGCCGTGGTCTGGTGCTGATCGAACTGCTGGCGCACGCCTGGGGGGTGGAGCCGCGCGGCGAGGGCAAGAGCATCTGGTTCGAGCTCCACGAGTCCCTGGACGGCTCGGGCGACGGGTCCTGGTCGCTGTAGCGCTCACGCCGCACGAGGCGACGACGGCTCCTGGCATCCGGAACCCATCACGGTTCCCGTGCCGACGACGGCTCCTGACAGCCGGGTCCGGTCACGATTCCTGTGCCGGCGACGGCTCCTGACAGCCGGAACCCATCACGATTCCTGTGCCGGCGACGGCTCCTGACAGCCGGAACCCATCACGATTCCTGTGCCGGCGACGGCTCCTGGCATCCGGAACCCATCACGGTTCCTGTGCCGACGACGGCTCCTGGTCGCCGTAGCGGGTGCGCAGTTCCTGGACGACGCCGAAGGCGGCGGCGGTGAGCGGGACGGCGAGCAGCATGCCGAGGACCCCGGCGACGGACGCCCCGGCCGTGATCGTCACCATCACCACGGCCGGGTGCATCTGCACGGTCCGGCTCTGGATCATCGGCTGGAGCACGTGCCCCTCCAGCACCTGCACGGCGAGGACCACACCGAGCACCCACAACGCGATGACGAACCCCCGGTCGGCGAGCGCGACCAGCACGGCCAGGGCTCCGGAGATGAATGCGCCGAGGTAGGGGATGTAGGCGCCGACGAAGACCAGCGCGCCCAGCCCGGGCGCACCGGGCACGTCCAGGACGAGCAGTCCGACGGTGATGCACAGCGCGTCGATGAGGGCGATGAGGGTGGTGCCGCGCATGAACCCCTCGACGGCCCTCAGGGCGCGGCGCGCCATGGCTTCCAGAGTGTCGGCCGCCCCGCGGGGCGACAGGGAGCGCAGCGTCCCGGCGGCCTTGTCGGAGTCGCGCAGGAAGAAGAAGACGAGCAGCAGCGCGAGGACGGCCATGGCGATGGACTCGCCGACCACGCTGACGCCGCTGATCACGCCGGAGGCGGCCGTGCCGCCGAACTTGCCCAGCAGCTCGCGGGCGTTGGAGGCGAGGTCGTCCAGCGAGGTGCCGGCCGCCCCGAAGTGCTCGGAGACGCCCCGGGCGGCCTCCTTGAGCGAGGCGACGATCTCGTCGCCGGTGTCGATGAGCGCGGCGACCACGATGTACACGGCTCCGCCGACCACGGCGACCACCGCGACACAGGTGAGTCCGGCCGCGACCGACCGGTGCACCCCGGCCTTCACCAGCCGCCGGTGCAGCGGCCCGAGCAGCGCCGTCCCGAGCAGGGCGAGCAGCACGGGCACGACGGCGGTGCGGAACTCCGCGACCAGCCGGATCCCGACGTAGACGACGCCGGCGCCGAGCAGCAGCACGGCGCACCAGGCGGCGAAGCGCCGGACGGCTTCGGGGAGCAGCGGGGTGGAGGCCTGCACATGCCCACCCGACCACGCCCCGGCCGGGCCGTCCCGTCGGGGAGGCCCGCCAGGGTGACGGGGCGTCAGCCGCCCCGTGCACGAAGGCCGGCGGTGGGGATCCCACCGCCGGCCTTCCGCACTACCGGTTGCGTCAGTCCTGCGGACCGCCCGCGGTCATGCCGTGCACCGCCGGGATCGTGCCCAGGCGGCCCTTCTGGAAGTCCTCGAAGGCCTGCATGAGCTCGTCCTTGGTGTTCATGACGAACGGGCCGTAGTGGGCCATGGGCTCACGGATGGGCTGTCCGCCGAGCAGGACGACCTCGAGGTCGGGCGTGTGCGCGTCCTGCTTCTCGTCCGCGCGGACGGTCAGCGAGGAACCCGCGCCGAAGACCGCGGTCTGGCCCATGTGGATCGGGCGCCGCTCGGCACCGACCGAGCCCTTGCCCGCCAGGACGTACGCCAGTCCGTTGAAGTCCTCGCGCCACGGCAGGGTGACCTCCGCGCCCGGCGCGACGGTCGCGTGGACCATCGTGATCGGGGTGTGCGTGATGCCCGGGCCCGCGTGGCCGTCCAGCTCACCGGCGATGACCCGCAGCAGCGCGCCGCCGTCGGGGGTGCTGAGCAGCTGGACCGTGCCGCCGCGGATGTCCTGGTAGCGCGGGGCCATCATCTTGTCCTTGGCCGGGAGGTTCACCCACAGCTGCAGACCGTGGAAGAGCCCGCCGGAGACGACGAGGTGCTCGGGTGGGGCCTCGATGTGCAGCAGGCCCGAGCCCGCGGTCATCCACTGGGTGTCGCCGTTGGTGATGGTGCCGCCACCGCCGTTGGAGTCCTGGTGGTCGAAGATGCCGTCGATGATGTAGGTGACGGTCTCGAAGCCGCGGTGCGGGTGCCAGGGCGTGCCCTTGGGCTCGCCCGGCGCGTACTCCACCTCGCCCATCTGGTCCATCATGATGAACGGGTCGAGGTGGCGGTAGTTGATCCCCGCGAACGCCCGGCGCACCGGGAAGCCCTCGCCCTCGAAACCGCTCGGAGCGGTCGTGACGGCGAGCACGGGACGTGCCACGGCGTCGGCAGGCGTGGTCACGCGGGGCAGCGTCAACGGGTTCTCGACGGTCACTGCAGGCATGTCGGTTCCTCCTCGTGTACGCCCAGTTTAGTTGAGCGTTGAACTTTCTGCCACCCCCAACAGAGAAAACCGGGAGGGCATTCCCCGACCCGGGGGACGGCGCAGCGAACCACGGGAGACCGGCACGGCGAAAGGTCGTCACCCCGTTGCGGGGTGACGGCCGTCCGGTTTCCGCGTCAGGCGGCCGGCTCGAGCTCCTCGCTCGCGGCGGCGGCCGGAACGGGCGCGCCGCGGTCCCGCATGACCAGCGTGGCGACGACCGCGGCGGCCAGGACCCCGAACGCGCTGATCGTGAAGGTCGTCGACATCGAGGCGGTGAAGGCCTCCCGGGCCGCCCGCACCAGAGCCACGTCACCGCCCGCCACCGTCAGCGCCCCGCCGATGGACTCCCGGGCCTGCTCAGGCGCGCCCGCCGGCATCCGGCCGGTGTAGCCGGAGGTGAGCAGGGAGCCGAGGATCGCGATGCCGAGGGCGGTGCCGGACTGCTGGATGGTGTCGTTCAGGGCGGAGCCGACGCCCGCCTTGTCCTCCGGGATGGTGCCCATCAGCGCGGCCACCGCGGCGGGCATCGCCAGACCGGCGCCCAGGCCCAGGATCCCCAGCGCCACCGCGGGGACGGTGAACCCGCTGTCGGCGGTGAGCGTGGTCAGCAGCCCGAAGGAGGCGGCCATCAGCAGCATCCCGCCGAGGATGACGAACCGGTTGCCGCACTTCACGGCGAGCTGCGCCCCGGCCGCGTTGCCGGCCAGCGCGGCGACGGCCAAGGGCAGGAAGGCGAGGCCGGCCTTGACGGCGGACCAGCCGAGGACGAACTGGAGGTACTGGGTCAGCACCAGCAGCAGGCCGGCGTTGCCGATCTGGACGAGCGCCAGGGAGAGCGAACCGCCGCTGAAGTTGCGGTGCTTGAACAGGACCAGCGGGACCATCGGCGCGGGGGTCACGTTCTGCCAGGTCACAAAGCCGGCCAGGGCGAGCACCGCGACGGCCAGGACGACGAGGGAGCGGCCTTCGAACGCGCCGTGCTGCGGGATCTCGATGATCCACCACACCAGGGCCGTCATGCCCACCGCCGACAGCAGCGCGCCCAGCGGGTCGGGCTTCTGCCACGGCGCCTTCGACTCCGGCATCAGCAGCACACCGGCCAGCAGCGCGAGCCCGACGATCGGGACGTTGATCAGGAAGATCGCCTGCCAGGCGAAGTGGTCGATCAGCACGCCGCCCAGCACCGGGCTGCCGACCAGCCCGAGCATCGACACCGAGCCCCACGCGGCCATCGCCTTGGGACGCTCGTCCTCGTCGAAGACGGTGATCAGGATCGACAGGGTCGACGGCATGATCAGCGCCCCGCCGACGCCCATCGCGATCCGCACCGCGATCAGCTCACCCGGAGTGGAGCTGAACACCGCCCCCAGCGAGGCCGCCCCGAACAGCAGCAGGCCGATCAGCATCACCCTCCGGCGCCCGAACCGGTCGCCCAGACTGCCGGAGGTCAGCAGCAGCCCGGCGAAGACCAGGGTGTAGGAGTCGAGGATCCACTGCATGGCCTGGGCGCTCGCGCCGAGGTCCTCGGTCAGGGCGGGCACCGCGACCGTCAGCGCCATGTTGTCGACGACCAGGACCAGCGTGCTGAGGCACAGCACGATCAGGATCCACCAGCGCCGTGGATTGCGAGCGTCCATTTCCTCTTCCCCTCCTGCGGAACACCGTTGGGTGCGAACACCGTTCCTTCGATGCGAACACTGTACGCATGGCGGAACAGTGTGCGCAACCCTTGAGTTCTGTACGCTGATTGCGCACGCTGTTCGCACGCAGAGGTTCACCAGGAGGGCCCGATGAGCAGGACGAAGGACAAGAACCCCATCCCGTCCGTATGGACCCGCGAGCAGCGCCGTAGCGACCAGCCCGCGCTCAGCCGGGAAGCGATCGTGCGCGAGGCGATCGCCATGCTCGACGCCGAGGGGATCGAGGCGCTCAGCATGCGCAAACTCGGTGCCCGGCTGAACGCCGGCGCGACCTCGCTCTACCGGCACGTCGCCACGAAGGACGAGCTGATGGAGCTCGCGGTGGACGAGGTGGCCGCCGAGATCCGGGTCCCGGAGGCCGGCGGCCCCGACTGGCGCGCGGCGGTGACCGAGGCGGCCGGGTCCTTCCGCACGACGGCGCTACGGCACCCCTGGCTGACCCTGGTCCTCGGGCAGGCCGGGCTCGCCTACCTCGGCCCGAACTACATGAACTTCTCGGAGCGGCTGGCGGCCCTGTTCACCGCCGCGGGCTTCCCGGAGCCGAGCCGGGCGATCGACGCCGTCTTCTCGTACGTCATCGGCATGAGCACGACCGAAGCCGCGTGGCTCACCACGGTCGCCCGCTCCGGCGAGAGCGAGTCGGAGTTCGTCGCCCGGCTGCTGCCCGCGGCCCGGCAGGCCTCGGCCGGCTACGACCACCTGGCGGCAGCCGAACCGGAGACCAGCGCACAGGCCGGCGATCCGGCGAAGCTGCGCGACGACAAGTTCGCCTACGGCCTGGAGGTCGTCCTGGACGGCCTGGCACTGCGCCTGCCGAAGTGACCGAGGGCCACGTCAGCCGCCGTCTGCGGGGCGACGGCGGCTAGCCGTACATCCGGCGCATCGCGAACTCGACCATCTGCTCCACGGCCTTCGCGTCGAACACCATGCGGTGCTCGCCCTCCATGTCGAGGACGAAGCCGTAGCCGGTCGGCAGCAGGTCCAGCACCTCGGCGCCGGTGATCACGAAGTACTTGGACTCCTTGCCCGCGTACCGGCGCAGTTCCTTGAGCGTGCTGAACATCGGGATCACGGGCTGCTGCGTGTTGTGCAGGGCCAGGAAGCCGGGGTTGTCGCCGCGCGGGCAGTAGACCTTCGACGTGGCGAAGACCTGCTGGAAGTCCTCGGCGGCCATCTGCCCGGTGGTGAAGGCGCGCACCGCGTCCGTGAGGGAGGGCGGGGACGGCTCGGGGTACAGCGGCGGCTGCTGCCCGTACCCGCCGGACATCGGCTGCTGCGGAGGGGCGTACTGCCCTTGCGGGCCCGCTGTCTGGTCGTAGCCGTACATGAGCGCAAGCGTACCGAGAGCACGCCCCCGGCCTGCCCGCGACGGCGGTATGAGCCACGCGTCACAGATGACCGGTTCGGGGTTGCTTCTTATTACCGACGGGTAGCATCATCGTAGCTACTTGTTGGTACGTGAACTAGCGCGAGGATCCAGTGCCTCGCCGATCTCTCTACGGAGCCGGGAGCCGTCGCCATGGGGCACTACAAGTCGAATCTCCGCGACATCGAGTTCAACCTCTTCGAGGTACTCGGGCGGGACAAGGTGTACGGCACCGGTCCGTTCGAGGAGATGGACGTCGAGACCGCGAAGAGCATCCTGGAGGAGCTGACCCGCCTCTCGGAGAACGAGCTGGCCGAGTCCTTCATCGACGCCGACCGCAACCCGCCGGTCTTCGACCCGGAGACCAACACCGCGCCGGTCCCCGCCTCCTTCAAGAAGAGCTACCAGGCCTTCATGGACTCCGAGTACTGGCGCCTGGGCCTGCCCGAGGAGATCGGCGGCACCACCGCGCCCCGCTCCCTGATCTGGGCCTACGCCGAGCTGATCCTGGGCGCCAACCCGGCCGTGTGGATGTACTCCTCGGGCCCGGCCTTCGCCGGCATCCTCTTCGAGGAGGGCAACGAGGTCCAGAAGCACATAGCCAAGGTCGCCACGGAGAAGCAGTGGGGCTCCACGATGGTCCTCACCGAGCCCGACGCGGGCTCCGACGTGGGCGCCGGCCGCACCAAGGCCGTGCAGCAGGAGGACGGCTCCTGGCACATCGAGGGCGTGAAGCGCTTCATCACCTCCGGTGAGCACGACATGTCGGAGAACATCCTCCACTACGTGCTGGCCCGCCCCGAGGGCGCCGGCCCCGGCACCAAGGGCCTGTCCCTCTTCCTCGTGCCGAAGTACCTCTTCGACTTCGAGACCGGCGAGCTGGGCGAGCGCAACGGCGTCTACGCCACCAACGTCGAGCACAAGATGGGCCTGAAGGCCTCCAACACCTGCGAGATGACCTTCGGCGACCAGCACCCCGCCAAGGGCTGGCTGATCGGCGACAAGCACGACGGCATCCGCCAGATGTTCCGCATCATCGAGTTCGCCCGCATGATGGTCGGCACGAAGGCGATCTCCACCCTCTCCACCGGCTACCTCAACGCCCTGGAGTACGCCAAGGAGCGCGTCCAGGGCCCCGACCTGGCGAACTTCATGGACAAGACCGCCCCCAAGGTCACCATCACGCACCACCCGGACGTGCGCCGCTCGCTCATGACGCAGAAGGCGTACGCGGAGGGCATGCGCGCCCTGGTGCTGCACACGGCCGCCGTCCAGGACGAGATCCAGGTCAAGGAGGCCGCCGGCGAGGACGTCTCCGCCCTGGAGGCCCTGAACGACCTGCTCCTGCCCATCGTCAAGGGCTACGGCTCCGAGAAGGGCTACGAGCAGCTCGCCCAGTCGCTGCAGACCTTCGGCGGCTCCGGCTTCCTCCAGGAGTACCCGATCGAGCAGTACATCCGGGACTCCAAGATCGACACCCTCTACGAGGGCACCACGGCCATCCAGGGCCAGGACTTCTTCTTCCGGAAGATCGTCCGCAACCAGGGCGCCGCGCTGAACTCCCTCGCCGAGGACATCAAGAAGTTCCTCGCCCTCGGCACGGGCGGCGAGGAGCTGGCCGGTGCCCGCGAGCACCTCGCGAAGGCCGCCGTCGAGCTGGAGGCCATCGTCGGCCTGATGCTCACCGACCTCGCCGCCACCGAGCAGGACGTCAAGAACATCTACAAGGTCGGCCTCAACAGCACCCGCCTGCTGATGGCCTCCGGTGACGTCGTCGTCGGCTACCTGCTGCTCAAGGGTGCCGCGGTCGCCGCCGAGAAGCTGGAGACGGCCTCCGCCAAGGACAAGGCCTTCTACACCGGCAAGATCGCCGCCGCCAAGTTCTTCGCCGCCACGGTCCTGCCGGGCGTCACCCTGGCCCGCAAGGTCGCCGAGGGCGTCGAGCTGGACCTGATGGAGCTGGACGAGGCCGCGTTCTGATCCTTCACGTCCTCTGTACGAGGGCCCGTTCCCTCACCCGGGGAACGGGCCCTCGTCCGTCGTTAAAGTGAACCCATGACCGAACGAGCCCGCTTCGACCGCGGCCACACCGACGACCTCATGACCTTCCTGGCGGCGAGCCCCTCGCCGTACCATGCCGTGGCCACGGCCGCCGAGCGGCTGGAGAAGGCGGGCTTCAGGCAGGTCGCCGAGACGGACGCCTGGGACGGGACGCACGGCGGCAGGTACGTGCTGCGCGGCGGCGCGATCGTCGCCTGGTACGTGCCGAAGGGCGCCGCACCCCACACACCGTTCAGGATCGTCGGCGCCCACACCGACTCCCCCAACCTGCGCGTCAAGCCGCTCCCCGACAGCGGGGCGCACGGCTGGCGCCAGGTCGCCGTGGAGATCTACGGCGGGCCGCTGCTCAACTCCTGGCTGGACCGCGATCTCGGCCTCGCCGGCCGGCTGACCCTGCGCGACGGCTCGACGCGCCTGGTCAACGTCGACCGGCCGCTGCTGCGCGTCCCGCAGCTCGCCATCCACCTGGACCGCTCGGTCACCGCCGACGGCCTCAAGCTCGACAAGCAGCGGCACATGCAGCCGGTGTGGGGCCTCGGCCGCGACGTGCGCGACGGCGACCTGATCGCCTTCCTGGAGGAGACGGCCGGCATCCCGGCGGGCGAGGTCACCGGCTGGGACCTGATGACGCACTCCGTGGAACCGCCCGCCTACCTGGGCCGCGACCGCGAGCTGCTGGCCGGCCCGCGCATGGACAACCTCCTGTCGGTGCACGCCGGTACCGCCGCGCTCGCGGCCGTCGCCTCCTCCTCGTCGCAGCCGGCGTCCATCCCGGTCCTGGCCGCCTTCGACCACGAGGAGAACGGCTCCCAGTCGGACACCGGCGCGGACGGACCGCTGCTCGGCACCGTGCTGGAACGCTCGGTCTACGCCCGCGGCGGCACCTACGAGGACCGCGCCCGCGCCTTCGCCGGCACGGTCTGCCTGTCCTCCGACACGGGCCACGCGGTCCACCCCAACTACGCGGAGCGGCACGACCCGACGCACCACCCGCGCGTCAACGGCGGTCCGATCCTCAAGGTCAACGTCAACAACCGCTACGCCACGGACGGTTCGGGCCGCGCGGAGTTCACGGCGGCCTGCGAGGCGGCCGACGTGCCCTTCCAGTCCTTCGTCTCCAACAACTCCATGCCCTGCGGCACCACGATCGGCCCGATCACCGCCGCCCGGCACGGCATCCGGACGGTCGACATCGGCGTGGCCATCCTGTCGATGCACAGCGCCCGCGAACTGTGCGGCGCCGACGACCCGTTCCTCCTGGCCAACGCCCTGACCGCGTTCCTGGAGAGGTAGAACGAGGCACCACCGCATGGGTGTTCGCCTCGGGGGTACCCGGTGTTCCGGGACCGGAACGACCGGACCGTACAGGGAGGCGACACACATGGGCCTCGGCGGATGCATCATCCTCATCGCCGTGGGAGCCATCCTCACGTTCGCGACCGACTGGGACATGCAGGGGGTCAACCTCGACCTGGTCGGCATCATTCTGATGATCGTCGGACTGATCGGCGTCACCACGTTCAGCAGCATCGCCAGGCGCCGGCGCGTGGTGGTGCCCCCGACGACACCCGGCGTCGTCGAGGACCCGGCGGTCCACCACCGCCGCGACGGCTACAGCGACGGATACGGGGTCTGACGCGGCAGGCTCTCCGACCGCCGTCACGAAGAGGCGGCACACCCCGCGGGGCGGGCGGCGCACCGGCGCCCTCGCCGCTGTCCGCCGAGTGCGCCGGCCTCCGGCCGGGCGGGCGTCGGCTGCGATGAGCGGCCGGGGTCAGCCCGTCGGCCCATCGGCGGCGTTGCGCCGGCGGCCGGGGTCGGCCCGTCGGCCCATCGGCGGCGTTGCGCCGGCGGCCGGGGTCAGCCCGTCGGCCTATCGGCGGCGTTGCGCCGGCGGCCGCGGGGAAGCCCTCGTCTCATGAGATTCCTCGTGTACGACCGGCTCCTCGGCTTCGGTGACGACTACTGGATCGAGGACGACCGCGGCAGCAAGGTGTTCCTCGTCGACGGCAAGGCCCTGCGGCTGCGGGACACCTGGGAGTTGAAGGACACCCAGGGGCGCGTCCTCGTCGACATCCACCAGAAGATGCTCGCCCTGCGCGACACCATGGTGCTCCAGCGGAGCGGGGAGCCGCTGGCGACGATCCGCCGCAAGCGCCTGTCCCTGCTGCGCAACCACTACCGGGTGTCCCTGGCCGACGGCAACGAGCTGGACGTCAGCGGCAAGATCCTCGACCGGGAGTTCGCCGTCGAGTACGACGGGGAGCTGCTGGCGGTGATCTCCCGGCGGTGGCTGACCGTGCGGGACACCTACGGCGTGGACGTCGTCCGCGAGGACGCCGACCCGGCGCTGCTGATCGCGGTGGCCGTGTGTGTCATCCACCTCGCGGAGAAGGAACGGGAGGACTGAGAGCGCCGGTCAGGGCCTGCGCGGCGGCTGGAGTCCCAGCATCCGGTCCTTGAGCGCCGGGAACTGCTCCCGGGTCGCCGCGACCTTCCCCGGGTCGAACTCCACGGTGAGGACCTCCTCGCCGGCACCGGCCTGCGCCAGCACCTCGCCCCACGGGTCGACCACGATCGAGTGACCGGCCTGGGGAACTCCGGCGTGCGTCCCGGCCGTTGCGCAGGCGAGGAGGAACGACTGGTTCTCGACCGCCCGCGCCTGGGCCAGCAGCGTCCAGTGGGAGCGGCGGCGCTCCGGCCAGCCCGCCGACACCACGAGCGTCTCGGCGCCGGCGTCGACCAGGCCGCGGTAGAGCTCGGGGAAGCGGAGGTCGTAGCAGGTGGACAGGCCCAGGGTCGTCTCCGGCAGACGCACCGTCACCAGCTCGCCGCCCGCCCCCATCAGCACGGCCTCGCCCTTGTCGAAGCCGAAGCGGTGGATCTTGCGGTAGGCGGCGGCGAGGTCGCCGGAGGGGGAGAAGACGAGGGAGGTGTTGTAGAGCGGTCCGTCCGGGTCCCGCTCCGGGATGGAACCGGCGTGCAGCCACACACCCGCGTCGCTCGCGGCCTTCGCCATCGCCTCGTACGTCGGCCCTTCGAGCGGCTCGGCCTCGCGCCCGAACTCCTCGTAGGCGAAGGCACCCGTGGTCCACAGCTCCGGCAGGACGACGAGATCGGCTCCGGCCTGCTCCCGGACCAGCGCCGCCACGCGCCGACGGCGCGCTTCGACCGATTCGTCCTCGTTCACGGCGATCTGGATCACAGAGGCGCGCACACTACCACCGTCCTGGCATTCGAGCCGTCCACACGGGCCTACGATCGTCACACGAAAGCACTGCCGGGGTGCCTCACAGCAGCGTAACTTAGCTCGCAAGACGCCCGCCGACAGCCGCCACCTCCCACTGGCAACGCCGCCACCACCTGCCCGTGACCGAACCGCCGAGGGGTCCCGTTCCGTGAGTCTGCATCCCACCCTCCAGCCCTACGCCGATGCCTGGACCCACTCCGTCGAAGCGATATCCGAGCTGCTCCAGCCGCTCGCGGAGGCCGAGTGGAACCGGCGGACGCCGTGCCCCGGGTGGTCGGTGCGGGACGTGGTCTCCCACGTGATCGGGCTGGACTGCGAGATGCTCGGCGACCCGCGCCCCATCCACAGCCTGCCGCGCGACCTCTTCCACGTCACCAACGAGCACCAGCGCTACATGGAGATGCAGGTCGACGTCCGCCGCCACCACACGGCGCCGGAGATGACCTCCGAGCTGGAGTACGTGATCATCCGCCGCAACCGGCAGCTGCGGAACGAGTCGCGTGATCCGGGCACGAAGGTGCGGGGGCCGCTCGGCAGCGAGCTCACCCTGGAGGAGTCGATGCGCCGGCACGCGTTCGACGTGTGGGTGCACGAACAGGACCTGCGCACGGCCCTCGGCCGTCCGGGCAACCTCGACTCCCCCGGCGCGCTGATCGCCCGCGACGTGCTCCTCGGCGAACTCCCGCGCGTGGTCGCCGAGGACGCGCAGGCGCCGCGCAGCTCGGCGGTCGTCCTCGACGTGCACGGGCCCGTGGAGTTCCTGCGCACGATCCGCGTCGACATCCAGGGCCGCGGCACCCTGGAAACGGCCCCGGCGCTCGGCCCCGCCGCCACCCTCACCCTCGACTGGGAGACCTACGTCCGCCTGGCCTGCGGCCGCGTGAGCGTGGAGTCGGTGTCCGACCGGCTGAAGACCGAGGGCGACCCGGACCTGACGGCGGCGATCCTGCGCAACTTCACGGTGACGCGGTAAGAGCCGGCCGCGACCGCTGCGGGCATGCGTGCCGCCCGGCTGCGGGCATGCGTGCCGCCCGGCTGCGGGCATGCGTGCCGCCCGGCTGCGGGCATGCGTGCCGCCCGGCTGCGGGCATGCGTGCCGCCCAGGGCGGCACGGGTGGGCGCGGCGGCACCCCGTTCCGCCGGGCCGCGGACCCACCCGGCCCCGGCGCCGACGCCCCGGGCCCGAAAACCCCATGACGCCGTCCCACCCCGGCCCCTACCGTCCCCGACCATGACCACCCCACCCCACCGCACCCGCCTCACCTTCCACGGCCCCCTGTCCGAGTCGAGGGCGGACGCCCTCGTACGGCGCCTCACCCGCCACCACCCCACCAGCGTCCTGGACATCGGCTGCGGCTCCGGCGAACTCATGCTCCGCATGCTGGCCGCCGCCCCGGAGGCGACCGGCACCGGCATCGACCTGGACACCGACGACCTGGCGCGAGCACGCGAGGCCGCCACGGACCGCGGCCTCGCGTCCCGGGTCCGGTTCCTGGCGGAGTCCGCCACCGGAACCACCCGCGGCCCCGCCGACCTCGTCCTGTGCGTGGGATCGAGCCAGGCCCTCGGCGACCGGCTCCCCGAGGCCCTGGCCGAGCTCCGCCGCCTGGTCACCGGCCACGGCCGCGTCCTGCTCGGCGAGGGCTTCTGGGAGCGCACCCCGACCCCGGGCGAACTGTCCCGCATGTGGCCGGACGCCGCCGCGACGGACCACCCCGACCTCGCGACCCTCATCGGGATGACCGTCGACGCGGGATTCCGGCCCGAGTGGACCGAGACGGCGAGCCTCGACGAATGGGAGGCGTTCGAGTCGGGGTACCTCGCGGACACCGAGGTGTGGCTCGCCGAGCACCCCCGTCACCCCCTGGCGGAGGAGACCCGGCAGCGCGTCGACCGGCACCGCGCCCGGTGGCTCACCTATCGCGGCGTCCTCGGTCTCGCGTACCTCACCCTCGTACCGGCCGCCTGACGCCCGTCACGCCGGCACGTGCACCGTCTCCACCCGGCTGGCCACCAGCCGCTCCCGCTCCCGCCGTTGCGCCCGCCCGCGCAGCCGCAGGATCTGGGAGACCCCGAGCGCCTGCAGCACGAACACCGCCGAGAAGGCCAGCGACCAGTCGTCGCCGGTGGCGTCCAGCAGCACGCCGATCGCGAACAGGGTCGTCATGGAGGCGACGAAGCCGCCCATGTTGGTGATGCCGGAGGCGGTGCCCTGCCGTTCGGGCGGGTTGGCCGGGCGGGCGAAGTCGAAACCGATCATCGATGCCGGGCCGCACGCCCCGAGCACCGTGCACAGCACGATCAGCAGCCACATCGGGGCGTGAGCGGCGGGGTAGGCGAGCGTCGCCGCCCACAGGGCCGCTGTCAGGCCGACCGTGCCGAGCGCGAGCGGCAGCCGGGCCCCGTGGTGCCGGGCGACGATCTGCCCGTAGACCAGGCCGACCACCATGTTCGACAGGACGACGAGGGTGAGGAGTTCACCGGCGTCCGCCCGGGACAGCCCCTGGGCCTCCACGAGGAACGGCAGGCCCCACAGCAGCAGGAACACCATCGCCGGGAACTGGGTGGTGAAGTGCACCCAGAGGCCGAGCCGGGTCCCGGGCTCCCGCCAGGAGGCGGCGATCTGCCGCCGCACGTAGGCCGCGCCCTGGTGCGGGAGCGGCTCGGGCTCGTGTCCCTCCGGGTGGTCCTTGAGGAAGAGCAGCACCAGGACGAGCACCACGGCCCCGGCCGCCGCGCTGCCCGCGAACGCCGCCGTCCAGCCGACGCCGTGCAGCAGCCGGGCCAGGACGAGCGTGGAGACGAGGTTGCCCGCCATCCCGATCAGTCCCGCGAACTGGGCGACCAGCGGCCCGCGCCGGGCCGGGAACCAGCGGCTGCCCAGGCGCAGCACACTGATGAACGTCAGCGCGTCACCGCAGCCGAGGAGCGCCCGGGAGGCGAGCGCCATGCCGTACGAGGGGGAGAAGGCGAAGCCGAGCTGCCCGGCGGTGAACAGCACGGCGCCGAGCGCCAGGACCTTCTTGGTGCCGAGCCGGTCGACGAGCAGGCCCACGGGGATCTGCATGCCCGCGTAGACCAGCAGCTGGAGGATGGAGAAGGTGGACAGGGCCGAGGCGTTGACGTGGAAGCGGTCGGCGGCGTCGAGGCCGGCCACGCCCAGGGAGGTGCGGAAGACGACCGCGACGAAGTAGACCGAGACGCCCGTGCCCCAGACGGCCAGGGCCCGGCGGCCGCCCGGGGGTGCCCCCTCCGGGGGAGGGTCGCCGGGTATCGCGACGGCGCTCATCGGACCTCCCCCCGGGCCAGGTGCGAGAACCAGCCGATGTGCCGGTGGACGAGGCCGACGGCCGTCTCCGCGTCACCGGAGCGCAGCGCGTCGAGGATCTCCTCGTGCTCGGCGAGGGTCTTGGCGATGCGGTCGGGGTGGGAGTGCATGACGGCCACGCCCATGCGCAGCTGACGGTCGCGCAGCTGGTCGTAGAGGCGGGAGAGGATCTCGTTGCCGCCGCTGCGGACGATCTCGGCGTGGAAGCAGCGGTCGGTGACGGCGGCCCCGGCCAGGTCCCCGGCGGCGGCCTGCTTCTTCTGCCGGGCCAGCAGCTCCTCCAGCCGCTCGATGAGCCCGGCCGGGGCGGGTACGGCCTTGCGCGCCGCGTGCTCCTCGACGAGCAGCCGTGTCTCGACGACATCGGCGATCTCCTGCGCGGAGACGGGCAGGACGAGGGCGCCCTTCTTCGGGTAGAGCCGGATCAGCCCCTCGACCTCCAGCCGGAGCAGCGCCTCACGGACCGGTGTGCGGGAGACGCCCACGGCTTCGGCGAGTTCGCCCTCGGTGAGGAGGGTGCCGCCCTCGTAGCGGCGCTCCAGGACGCCCTGTTTGACGTGGGCGTAGACGCGGTCGGTGGCGGGCGGTTGCTTCACGGCCAGGGTCATGCGGACAGCATAGATACAACAGGTACGCATGGAGAGATACGTCCAGTATGCGGACTTGTATGTCACACATCTGTGGCAAAGCCGGGGTCCCCCTCGGCAACAGCACAACCACGTGTGCTAGTTACGAGTCAGACACATGCGGCCCCCTTCCCCTCGTCCTCAACTCGGCCGCATCGTTGGGGCATTCGATGCAATCGGGGTACTTGACTTGATAACCGGCATTCAGGGCACTCGTCTCCGCAGAGCCGCGGCCGTCGCCGTGACCACCGGCGCCATGCTCGCGACCGGTGCCCTCACCGTCGCGCCGGCGCAGGCCGCCTCGGCGCCCTCCATCGCCGCCAAGGGCGGCTACGTGATGAACAACGCGACCGGCGCGTCGCTCTACACCAAGGCGGCCGACACCCGCCGCTCGACCGGCTCGACCACCAAGATCATGACGGCCCTGGTGGTGCTGAAGCAGTCGAACCTGAACATGGACAGCAAGGTCACGATCCAGAAGGCGTACAGCGACTACATCGTCGACAACAACTACGCGTCCAACGCGAAGCTGATCGTCGGCGACAAGGTCACCGTCCGCCAGCTGCTGTACGGGCTGATGCTGCCGTCCGGCTGCGACGCGGCGTACGCGCTCGCCGACAAGTTCGGCTCGGGCTCGACCCGCTCGGCGCGCGTGAAGTCGTTCATCGGCAAGATGAACACCACCGCCAAGGGCCTGGGTCTGAAGAACACCCACTTCGACTCGTTCGACGGCATCGGCCACGGCGCCAACTACTCCACGCCGCGCGACCTGACCAAGCTCGCCAGCGCGGCGATGAAGAACGCCAACTTCCGCACGGTCGTCAAGACGAAGAAGTACACGGCGAAGACGACCACCAAGTCCGGCGGTACGCGGACGATGGCGCCGTGGGAGAACACCAACCCGCTGCTCGGCAGCTACTCCGGCGCGATCGGCGTGAAGACCGGTTCCGGCCCGGAGGCGAAGTACTGCCTGGTCTTCGCCGCCACCCGCAGCGGCAAGACCGTCATCGGCACCGTCCTCGCCTCGACCGGCCTGGACGCCCGCAAGGCGGACGCCACGAAGCTGCTCAACTACGGCTTCACCAAGTAGGACCACGCCGAGGGGGCCCCGCCGCACACCGCGTCGGGGCCCCCTCGGCCGTGTCCGTCACAGGACGGTGCGCCGACGGCGCCGCACGCCCGGTCGGGCCGGCCCCCGGGACCGCCGGAAAACGCCGGCGGCCCCCCGCCCGCAAGGGGCAGGAGGCCGCCGCAGTCGGCTCACGCCCAGGTGATCAGGCGCTTCGGCTGCTCCAGGATCGCCGCCACGTCGGCCAGCACCTTCGAGCCCAGCTCGCCGTCGACCAGGCGGTGGTCGAAGGACAGGGCCAGGGTGGTGACCTGACGGGGTTTCACCTTGCCCTTGTGGACCCACGGCTGGAGCTTGATCGCACCGACCGCGAGGATCGCGGACTCGCCCGGGTTGAGGATCGGCGTGCCCGTGTCGACGCCGAAGACGCCGACGTTGGTGATCGTCACCGTGCCGCCCTGCATCGCCGCCGGGGACGTCTTGCCGTCCCGGGCCGTCGACACCAGCTCGCCCAGCGACTCGGCCAGCTGCGGCAGCGTCTTGGCGTGCGCGTCCTTGATGTTCGGCACGATCAGACCGCGCGGGGTGGCGGCCGCGATGCCCAGGTTCACGTAGTGCTTGACCACGATCTCCTGGGCGGCCTCGTCCCACGACGCGTTGACGTCCGGGTTGCGCTTGATGGCGACCAGCAGTGCCTTGGCGATCAGTAGCAGCGGGTTCACCCGGAGGCCGGCGAAGTCCTTGTCCGCCTTCAGCTCCTCGACCAGCTTCATCGTGCGCGTCACGTCGACCGTCACGAACTCCGTGACGTGCGGCGCGGTGAACGCCGAGCCGACCATCGCCGCCGCCGTCGCCTTGCGGACGCCCTTGACCGGGATGCGGGTCTCCCGCGCGGTGTCGTACGACACCGCGGCCTCGGCCGCGGGGGCCGGGGCGGGCGCGGCCTGCGGCTCGGTCGCCGCCGGTGCGGCCACGGCGACCGCCGCGTGCACGTCCTCGCGGGTGATGATGCCGTCCGGGCCGGTCGGGACCACCGTCGTCAGATCGACGCCCAGGTCCTTGGCGAGCTTGCGGACCGGCGGCTTGGCCAGCGGGCGCTCCCCGCCGGCCGGGACGGCCGGAGCCGCCGGGGCGGGGGCGCTCGCCGCCGGGGCCGCCGGCGCGTGGCCGTTCAGCTCCGTCTGGATCGCCGTCGAGGCCTGCTGGACCGGGACCTCCGGGCCCTTGCGGGGGCGGCGGCGGGTGGACGAGGTCGCCACCCCGTAGCCCACCAGGACCGGCTGGCGGCCCGAGCCCGCGGCCTTCGCCTCCTCGGCGGGCGCGGCCTGTGCGGCCGCCGCGGGCCGGGCGGCGGCGGGCTGCTCGGCGGCGGGCTCGGGCACGGCACCGCCGCCGCCGACGTCCACCGAGATGATCGCCGTGCCCACGTCGACCGTGGTGCCCTCCGGGAAGCGCAGGTCCCGGACCACGCCGTCGTACGGGATGGGCAGCTCGACGGCCGCCTTCGCCGTCTCGACCTCGCAGACCACCTGCCCGTCGGTGACCGTGTCACCGGGCTGGACGTACCACTTGAGGATCTCGGCCTCGGTGAGTCCCTCGCCCACGTCGGGCATCTTGAACTCGCGCACGGACGCTTCCGTCATCGTCGTCACGACCCTCTCCTCAGTACGCCAGCGAGCGGTCGACGGCGTCCAGTACCCGGTCCAGGTTCGGCAGGTACTCCTCCTCCAGGCGGGCCGGCGGGTACGGCGCGTGGTAGCCGCCGACCCGGAGCACCGGGGCCTCCAGGTGGTAGAAGCAGCGCTCCGTGATCCGCGCGGCGATCTCCGCGCCGGAGCCGAAGAACACCGGGGCCTCGTGGACCACGACCAGGCGGCGGGTCTTCTCCACCGACGCCTGGATCGAGTCGAAGTCGAGCGGGGAGACCGAGCGCAGGTCCAGGACCTCCAGGCTCTTGCCCTCCTCGGCGGCCGCGTCGGCGACCTCCTGGCAGAGCTTCACCATCGGGCCGTAGGCGGCCAGGGTGAGGTCGGTGCCCTCGCGGACCACCTGGGCCTTGTGCAGCGGGCCCGGGATCGCCTCCGTGTTGACCTCGCCCTTGTCCCAGTAGCGGCGCTTGGGCTCGAAGAAGATCACCGGGTCGTCGCTCTGGATGGCCTGCTGCATCATCCAGTACGCGTCCGACGCGTTCGACGGGCTGACGATCTTCAGACCGGCGACGTGCGCGAAGAGCGCCTCGGGCGACTCGGAGTGGTGCTCCACCGCGCCGATGCCGCCGCCGTAGGGGATGCGGACGACGACCGGGAGCTTGACCTTGCCCAGCGAGCGGGCGTGCATCTTCGCGAGCTGCGTGACGATCTGGTCGTACGCGGGGAAGACGAAGCCGTCGAACTGGATCTCCACCACCGGGCGGTAGCCGCGCAGGGCCAGGCCGATCGCCGTGCCGACGATGCCCGACTCGGCGAGCGGGGTGTCGATGACGCGGCTCTCGCCGAAGTCCTTCTGCAGGCCGTCCGTCACCCGGAAGACGCCGCCGAGCTTGCCGACGTCCTCACCCATGATCAGGACTTTGGGGTCGGACTCCAGGGCGCGGCGCAGCGACTCGTTGATCGCCTTCGCGAGTGCCATCTTGTCGGCCATCTCAGTTACCCCCCTCATCGGCGAACGACGCCTGGTACGCGGCGAACTGGGCGCGCTCCTCGTCGACGAGCGCGTGCCCGTCGGCGTAGGCGTTCTCGAAGATGGCGAAGTGGTCCGGGTCCGGCATGGCGCGGACCGCCTCGCGCACTCGTTTGCCCAACGCCTCGGACTCGGTCTCCAGTTCCGCGAAGAATCCCTCGTCCGCGTGGTTCGAGGCCTCCAGATAGCGGCGCAGGCGCAGGATCGGGTCCTTGGCCTCCCAGGCCTGGCGCTCCTCGTCGCCCCGGTAGCGGGTCGGGTCGTCGGAGGTGGTGTGGGCGCCCATGCGGTAGGTGAACGCCTCGACGAGGGTCGGGCCCTCGCCGCTGCGGGCCCGCTCCAGGGCCCACCGGGTGACCGCGAGGACGCCGAGCACGTCGTTGCCGTCGACCCGCACGCCCGGGAAGCCGAAGCCCTGGGCGCGCTGATAGATCGGCACGCGGGACTGCTTCTCGGTGGGCTCGGAGATGGCCCACTGGTTGTTCTGGCAGAAGAACACGACCGGGGCGTTGTAGACCGCGGAGAAGGTGAAGGACTCGGCCACGTCGCCCTGGCTGGAGGCGCCGTCGCCGAAGTACGCGATCACCGCGCTGTCGGCGCCGTCCTTGGCGACGCCCATCGCGTAGCCGGTGGCGTGCAGCGTCTGGGAGCCGATGACGATCGTGTACAGCTGGAAGTTGTTGCTGTTGGGGTCCCAGCCGCCGTTGTTCACCCCGCGGAACATCCCGAGCAGGTTGGCCGGGTCGACCCCGCGGCACCAGGCGACGCCGTGCTCGCGGTAGGTCGGGAAGACGTAGTCGTCCTCGCGGGTGGCGCGGCCGGATCCGATCTGGGCGGCCTCCTGGCCGAGCAGCGACGCCCACAGGCCCAGCTCGCCCTGGCGCTGCAGGGAGGTGGCCTCGGCGTCGAAGCGGCGGGTGAGCACCATGTCGCGGTAGAGGCCGCGGAGCTCTTCCGGGGTGATGCCGGCGACGTACTTGTCGTACTCGGCGTTCTTGACGCGCTTGCCCTCGGGCGTCAGCAGCTGTACGAGCTGGGGCTCGGTGCCGGCGTCCTTCTTGGCGGTGGTGCGGGTGCGCTTGGTGCCGGTGGTGCCGGCCTTGCTTCCGGCGCTGCGTCGCGGTGTGCGCGCGGCAGTGCTCTCCACGGTCACGTGTGCTCCTCCGTCGGTCCGGGCCACGGGGTTGCCGGTAGGCCTGGGGGTCCCCCCTTGCTCTTTTGAGCTCGGGGGAGCGGCTCACCTGTTCTCGACCACGGGGCACGGGGTGGGTGCCGCTCGACCGGGAACGGGCGTGACAGGTGCCCCGGCGAGCGCCCTGCAGAAAGCACGTTACCCAGTGCGCCACATTTCTGTGAAACCCCACCTGACCTGCGATTTTGCTTGGATATCCAAGTAAATCGGAAAGGCGTGGAAGGGCCCTGGTCACAGCCTTGCAGGAGGCCGGAGCTACCGCACGTTAACCCGGTGACCCAGGTCACGGGAAGAGTCCTCTTTTCGGCGTACCCGAAACGGCACGCGCGCGTGGGTCCCGTTACCGGGGCCCCCGCGCGCGTGGATCATGCCTGTGAGCTGCGAGGCAGGGGTGCGGGGTCAGTTCTCGCCGCCGCCCACGCCGCCTACCACGCCTTCCGTGGTTCCGCCGTCGGCGCCACCCGTATCGTCCGGCGGCGTCTGCGGGTCCGTGGGCTCCTCCGTCGGCTCCTCGGTCGGCGCCTCGGTCGTCGGCTCGTTCGACGGCTCGCCCGTGGGTGACTGGGGAGCGCTCTGCGACGGCGTGTAGGACGGCTTGTAGGACGGCGTCCAGTTGCCGTTGCCCGAGCCGGTGCCGGTGCCGTCGTCCGTGGTGGTGTCCGTCGGCTGTCCGGTGTCCTCGTCGCTCGGGGTCTCGCTGGGCGTCTTCTTCTCGGTCGTCTGCGAGGTGGTCGGCTTCTGTTCCTTGCTCGGGCCGTCCTTGCCGCCGCCGGTGTTCTGCAGCGCCAGCGCGACGCCCGCGGCGACGGCGATCACCGCGAGCACGGCCAGGATCCACAGCTTGCCGCGGCCGCTGCCCTTGTTGCCGTGGCCCTCGAAGCCGCCGTCGTCCCCGCCGCCGTAGCCGCCGGGCAGGATCGGCGAGGGGATCTGCGTGGTGCCGGAGACGTCGCCGGGGTGTCCCATGACGGCCGTCGCACCGGCGAAGCCGCCCGACGGGGTGTTGCGGCCCTCGTGCATGTCGACCGGGCCGGTGTTCCAGGTGCCGGTGTGGCCGCCCTGGTCGTAGAGCATCTGCAGCGCGTACTGGACCAGCCCGCGCATCTCCTCCGCCGTCTGGAACCGGTCGTCGGGCTCCTTGGCGAGGGAGCGCATGACCAGGCCGTCCAGCTCCGGCGGGCAGGCGTCGGAGGCCTCGGACGGCGGCGTCGGGATGTCCTGGACGTGCTGGTAGACCACGGACAGCGGGGTCTCGCCGGTGAACGGCGGGCGCAGCGCGAGGAGTTCGTAGAGCAGGCAGCCCGTCGCGTACAGGTCGGAGCGGTGGTCGACGGCCTTGCCGAGCGCCTGCTCGGGGGAGAGGTACTGCGGGGTGCCCATGACCATGCCGGTCTGCGTCATCGTCGTGGACGCGCCGTGCAGGGCGCGGGCGATGCCGAAGTCCATCACCTTCACCGCGCCGTTGTGCGTGATGATGACGTTGGCGGGCTTGATGTCGCGGTGCACGATGCCGTGCTGGTGCGAGTAGGCGAGCGCCTCCAGGACGCCCGAGACGATGATCAGCGCCTGTTCGGGGCCGGGCGCCTCCGCGTTCAGCAGGAGGTCGCGGATGGTGCGGCCCTCGACGATCTCCATGACGATGTACGGCACGGACTGGCCGCCGACGAAGTCCTCGCCGGAGTCGTACACGGCGACGATCGCGTGGTGGTTGAGACCGGCCACCGACTGGGCCTCGCGCGTGAAGCGCGCCTTGGACACCGGGTCCTCGGCGAGGTCGGAGCGGAGCAGCTTGACCGCGACGGTGCGTCCGAGACGGACGTCCTCGGCTGCGAACACCTCGGCCATGCCGCCCCGGCCGAGTCTGCGGGTCAGCCGGTACCGGCCGTCCCCGACCAGTCCGCCGTTCCCCCAGGACTCCGGCGCCTCCGACATGCCGCCGCCAGTCGCCTCGGGGTCGGACGGGCCCTGAGCGCGCTGCTGCTGTGCCATCAGTCCTCGCCGTCGTTTCTGCCCGCGGTGCGCGCGGTGTTGTTACGGTCTCCGTCGGCCACGCTACAGCCTCCGCGCAAGCCTCCGGCCCGAGAAGGGGCACCGGGACCGGCACGAGACGGACCGGCCATGAAACCTTCACTCCTTACTGTCGTGCAAATTCCGTGTCCCGGCCGTACGCCCCCGGTAACGCTTCCGCGACGCTTCTTTCGCGTACGGTCACGGAACGGGCACCGAGCTTGACGTGTCAGTGCCCTGGGGCAGACTTGGCCGGGAATGGCGGTTTGGATCAACGACGGATCCGGCGGCGGATCCGCGCAAGTCGGCGGCGCCTCAAGGGCTACGGGGGAAACGGAACATGAGCCAGGACGGCGCACAGGGCCAGTACGCGGGGCGGGCGCTCGCCGGCGGCCGCTATCAACTGCGTGACCTCCTCGGCCAGGGCGGCATGGCCTCGGTGCACCTCGCGTACGACAGCGTGCTCGACCGGCAGGTCGCCATCAAGACGCTTCACACGGATCTCGGACGGGAACAGGCCTTCCGCGAGCGGTTCCGCCGCGAGGCCCAGTCCGTGGCCAAGCTCACGCACACCAACATCGTCTCGGTCTTCGACACCGGCGAGGACACCCTCGACGGCTTGACGACGCCGTACATCGTCATGGAGTACGTCGAGGGCCGCCCGCTCGGCTCGGTCCTCGACGAGGACGTGCGGCAGCAGGGCGCGATGCCCGCGGACAAGGCACTGAAGATCACCGCGGACGTGCTGGCCGCACTGGAGATCAGCCACGAGATGGGCCTGGTCCACCGCGACATCAAGCCGGGCAACGTGATGATGACCAAGCGCGGCGTGGTCAAGGTGATGGACTTCGGCATCGCCCGCGCCATGCAGTCCGGTGTGACGTCGATGACGCAGACCGGCATGGTGGTCGGCACCCCCCAGTACCTCTCGCCCGAACAGGCCCTGGGCCGTGGGGTGGACGCCCGCTCCGACCTGTACTCGGTCGGCATCATGCTGTTCCAGCTGGTGACCGGGCGGCTGCCGTTCGAGGCGGACTCGCCGCTGGCGATCGCGTACGCGCACGTGCAGGAGGAGCCGCCGGTTCCGTCCTCGGTCAACCGCGCGCTGCCCCCGGCCGTGGACGCGTTGGTCGCCCGCGCGCTGAAGAAGAACCCGAACGAGCGCTTCCCCAGCGCCGAGGCCATGCGGGACGAGTGCCTGCGGGTGGCGGCGTCCTTCCAGGCCGCGCCGCCGAGCATCGTCCCGGGCACCCCGGCCCCGAGCGGCGCGGGCGTCGGCTCGGCCGTGTTCCCGCCGGTCGACCAGGCGACCCCCGCGCCCTCGGGCCAGGTCCAGACGCCGTACCAGCCGACCCCGCCCCCGAACCCGTACGGCACGCCCGCCCCGACGGGACCGACCCCGGCGTACGGATACCCCCAGGCGGGCGGCTACCAGACGCCGACCCCGGCGGGGTACTCCCCGCAGCCGGGCCCGTCGACGCCGCCCCCGTACAACCTGTCGCCCCAGGCCCCGGCGGCCTCCTCCGGCGGCAGGAACAAGCCGGTGATCATCGGCTCGGTCATCGTGTCCGTCGTCGCGGTCGGCGGCCTCGTCACGGCGCTGCTGCTGAACGGCGGCGGCGAGGACGACAAGGGCGGCGGCGGCAGCAGCCCGAGCGCCTCGGCCTCCGCGGAGAAGAAGCCCGGCTACCGCGGCCCGGACACCACGAAGACGATCGACACCGAGGAGTGCACGGAGCCGCAGGAGTCGTACAACGACCCCGACAAGATCCAGATCCCGGACTTCAAGTTCAAGAACATCAAGTCGGTCAAGGCCTGTCTGCAGGCGGCCGGCTGGGAACTGAACGAGAAGGAGGTCGACGAGAACACCTACGGCGACGGCACGGTGATGAACCAGTTCCCGTCAGCCGACACCGACGTCGACCCCGAGGACATGCCCGAGATCGAGCTGAGCGTCTCCACGGGCAACCCGCCCTCCTGAGGTCCCCCGACGCGCACCAGGGCCCGGCGGCTTCGGCCGCCGGGCCCTTCGTCCACTCCGCCGGGCCCGGGGCCCTCTACAGGTAGGGGCCGCCGGACCGGCCGCCGGGGTGCTGCTCGTCGCCGCCGTCGCCGACCCCGGGCGGGAGGGCGCGGCGCATGGACTCCAGCTGGGCGCGGGCCGCCATCTGCTGCGCGAACAGCGTCGTCTGGATCCCGTGGAAGAGCCCCTCCAGCCATCCGACCAGCTGGGCCTGCGCGATGCGCAGCTCCGAGTCGCTGGGGGTCGCCTCGTCCGTGAAGGGCAGGGAGAGCCGCTCCAGTTCCTCCACCAGCTCGGGCGCGAGGCCGTCCTCCAGCTCCTTCACGGAGCTGGCGTGGATGTCCTTCAGCCGCACCCGGCTGGCCTCGTCCAGGGGAGCCGCGCGCACTTCCTCCAGCAGCTGCTTGATCATGCTGCCGATCCGCATGACCTTCGCGGGCTGCTCCACCTGCTCCGTGACCGGGGTCTCGCGGGAGTCATCGTCTGAGCCGCCGCCACCGAGCGCCATGCCGTCCTGGCCCACGACCAGGATCTGCGGGTTCTCCGACGACCGTTCGTTCCTCGGCATCTCCATGTCGCCATTCTGTCGCACGCCTGCACCTCACCTCCGTGGTGCCCCCACAGGGGACTGATCCACCGTGCTGGAGGAGACGAGTCGCTCACGCTCCGGGTTGCTCCGGCGGGACCGGCTCCTGACCGCGGGTGAACCGGAGCAGGCGGCCCAGCGTCGTGGAGACCTGCCCGATGTCCAAGGGCCAGGTCCCGCCGGTGGGGGCCTCGAAGTCGGGCGCAGCGGGAGCCGTAGCGGGGCCGGTTCGCCGGCAGGGCCGGCAGGACCGGCAGGACCGGCAGGACCGGCAGGACCGGCAGCCCGTGACGTATCGGCACCACCGGATCGTGCGCGGTTCCGTCCGTCGGCCGAACCCGGAGTGCCGGGCGGGCGGGACGGTGTGAGGCTGATGGCCTGACATGACCGAACTTGCCGTTTCCGCCCCGGCGGGCACGGCGGGAGGGGGTCACCCCCGTGACTCCATGGCTACGCGCGCTGCGGGCGGCAGGACTGCTGCTCGCCCTGGGGGCCGGCGCGGTCGTCTCACCCTTCGCATCCGCCCCGTCGTACGGGGCCGTCCTCACGTATGACGAGGAGAGGGACCCGCAGGAGGCGGAGGGGGCACACTCCGGGCCGCTCACCGCCCGGTCCCCGAGGCCCACCGCATCGGCCTCGCCGGCGAGGCCGCACGGAGAGGCCGGGCACGCCCGGCCGTCCGCCTCGCCCCGGGCGGCTTCACCGTCCCGGTCCGGCCCGTCACCCCTGGCGGCTCCGTCGGCCCGGGCCGCCGCGTCGGCCCGGGCGGCTTCACCGGCGGCGTCCGTGGCCGCGCCCTCCGCCGCCGGTGAGCCGTCCCGGGCCGGGAGCAGGGCCGGAGAGGGCCGGGCGCGGCCGGGACGGCCGGAAGAGGCGGCGCAGCGGCCGGACCTCCCCGACGCCACGGCCCTCCCCGAGGAGCCACCGGAGACCGCCCCGGTGCCCTCCGCCCCGGCGGAGCAGCCCGTACGCGAGGCCGCCACCGCGCAACGCCCCGTGGGCCCCGTCCTGCGGATCCTGCCCCTGGGCAGCGGCCTGGTCCTGATCGGCCTGGGCCTGGCCCTGGCGTTCGTCGCACTGCGACTGCGCCGGGCCTAGCGGCCGGGTGAGCTCAGGACTGCGTGTTGATCAGCAGGACCTTTCCGATGTGGCCGCTCTCCTCCACCACGCGGTGCGCGGCGGCGGCGTCCCGCATGGGGAGTTCACGGTCGACGATCGGGCGCAGGTGTCCCCCCGCGAGCAGGGGCCAGACGTGTTCGCGTACGGCCGCGACGATGGCGGCCTTCTCCTCCCGGGGCCTGGCCCGCAGGGACGTCGCGCTGATGGCGGCGCGCTTGGCCAGCAGGGCGCCGATGTTCAGCTCGCCCTTGACGCCGCCCTGCATGCCGATGATCGCGAGCCGGCCGTTGACGGCGAGGGCCTTGACGTTGCGCTCCAGGTACTTGGCGCCCATGTTGTCGAGGATCACGTCCGCTCCGGCGCCGTCCGTCGCCTTCCTGACCTCCTCGACGAAGTCCTGCTCGCGGTAGTTGACCAGGATGTCGGCGCCCAGCTCGGCGCACCGCTCGAGCTTCTCCTTCGTCCCGGCCGTCACGGCCACCCGCGCGCCGACGGCCTTGCCCAGCTGGATGGCCATCGTGCCGATGCCGCTGGAGCCGCCGTGCACCAGGAGCGTCTCGCCGGGCCGCAGGTGGGCGATCATGAAGACGTTCGACCAGACCGTGCAGGCCACCTCGGGCAGCGCCGCCGCCTGCGTCAGGCCGACGCCCTCGGGCACGGGCAGCAGCTGTCCGGCCGGGACGGCCACCTTCTCGGCGTAACCGCCGCCGGACAGCAGCGCGCACACCTCGTCGCCGACCTGCCAGCCGGAGACGCCGGTGCCGATCGCGGCGATCCGGCCGGAGCACTCCAGGCCGGGGTAGGGGGACGCGCCGGGCGGCGGTTCGTAGAAGCCCTGCCGCTGCAGGATGTCGGCCCGGTTGACGGCACCCGCCGCCACCTCGACCAGGACCTCGCCCTCGCCGGGCACCGGGTCGGGCACCTCGTCCCAGACCAGCGCCTCGGGCCCACCAGGTTCGGGAATCGTGATCGCATGCATGCAAGGGACCGTACCCGCCGGTCCCCGGACCGAGTCCGCTCCGTCCCGAGGTCCTCCCCGCTCACGCCGTTCGACCTGTCCCGCCGAAAACCCGTGTGCGTCACCGATGAGTTTGCGCGACGGTAAAGGTCTCCCCATGCGGAGACCAAGCACGCGGAAGGACCCGAAGGATGAGCACGCAGTTGTCCGGCCTGGCGATCGAGACCGCGGGCCTGGTGAAAACGTTCGGCGAGACGAGGGCCGTCGACGGAGTGGACCTGTCCGTGCCCGCGGGCACGGTCTACGGCGTCCTCGGCCCGAACGGCGCCGGCAAGACCACCACCGTGAAGATGCTCGCCACGCTCCTGCGGCCGGACGGCGGCGAGGCGCACGTCTTCGGCCACGACATCGTCCGCGAGGCGGACGAGGTGCGCGGCCGGGTGAGCCTCACCGGCCAGTACGCCTCGGTCGACGAGGACCTCACCGGCACGGAGAACCTGGTCCTGCTGGGCCGGCTGCTCGGCCACCACAAGAAGGCCGCCCGGGAGCGCGCCGCCCAGCTCCTGGAGGCCTTCGGGCTCACGGACGCGGCGGCGAAGCAGGTCAAGCACTACTCGGGCGGCATGCGGCGCCGCATCGACATCGCCGCGTCCATCCTCAACACCCCCGACCTGCTGTTCCTCGACGAGCCGACGACCGGCCTCGACCCGCGCAGCCGCAACCAGGTCTGGGAGATCGTGCGGGCCGTCGTCGCCCAGGGCACCACCGTGCTGCTGACCACGCAGTACCTGGACGAGGCCGACCAGCTGGCGTCCCGGATCGCCGTCATCGACCGGGGCAAGGTGATCGCCGAGGGCACCAAGGGCGAGCTGAAGTCGTCCGTCGGGGCCGGGTCCGTCCATCTGCGGCTGCGCGACGCCGACCAGCGTGACCTCGCGGCCGAGCTGCTGCGCCGCGCTCTCGACGCGCGGGTGCAGCCCGAGCCCGACCCGGTGGCCCTCACCGCCCGCCTCGGCACGGCGGCGAGTGACGACTCCGCCGCCGAGCAGGCCGCCCGCGCGCTGAACGAGCTGGCCCGGGCCGGCATCACCGTCGACAACTTCTCCCTGGGCCAGCCCAGCCTGGACGAGGTGTTCCTCGCCCTCACCGGGCACGACACGCACGACTCGTCCGACCGCTCCGACGACCCGAAGGACGAGGTGGCGGCATGAGCACCGCGACGACGACCGAGACCAAGGACCTCGCCCCGGTCAGCGCGGAGTCCCTCGCCGCGCTGCTCGTCTCCAAGGAGCGGCCGCCGCGGCCCAGCGCGTGGTCGGCCTCGATGACCTTCGGCTGGCGGGCGATCCTCAAGATCAAACACGTGCCGGAGCAGCTGTTCGACGTCACGGCGTTCCCGATCATGATGGTGCTGATGTACACGTACCTGTTCGGCGGGGCGCTGGCCGGCTCGCCGAAGGAGTACATCCAGTTCCTGCTGCCGGGCATCCTCGTGATGTCGGTCGTGATGATCACGATGTACACGGGTGTCTCCGTGAACACCGACATCGAGAAGGGCGTCTTCGACCGGTTCCGCAGCCTGCCGATCTGGCGGCCGTCGACGATGGTCGGTTATCTGCTCGGTGACGCCCTGCGGTACACGATCGCCTCGGTCGTGATGCTCACCGTCGGCATCATCCTCGGCTACCGGCCGGACGGCGGGGTCGCCGGTGTGCTCGCCGGAATCGCCCTGCTGGTGGCCTTCTCGTTCGCCTTCTCGTGGATCTGGACGATGTTCGGGCTGATGCTGCGCACCGAGAAGTCGGTGATGGGCGTCAGCATGATGGTGATCTTCCCGCTCACCTTCCTGTCCAACGTGTTCGTCGATCCGAAGACGATGCCGGGCTGGCTGCAGGCGTTCGTGAACAACAGCCCCATCACGCATCTGGCGTCGGCGGTACGCGGCCTGATGGGCGGCGACTGGCCGGCTGACGAGGTCGCCTGGTCGCTGGGCTGGGCGGGACTCTTCGTGCTGGTCTTCGGGCCCGTCACGATGCGGCTGTACAACCGGAAGTAACCCTGGATCGCCGCGTTTCCGGCCGGCCGCCCCGCCCCCGACGGGTGCGGGGGGGCCGGCCGGTAGCTGTGCCCCGCACGTGTCGCGGGGGCGCGGGGGGCAAGGGC